>JAUXNZ010000295.1 GCA_030682595.1 Rhodocyclaceae bacterium
CGAGTCGCGCCCGCAGGACAACTGGCCGCCATGGCGATCGGCCACGTCGCGCAGGGTCAGGGGCGTGGTTTCCCCCGCCACCGTCATCGGCTCGATCTGCCAGCCCAGCAGGGTCTCGGAGGATACGGCGGTACCCGCCCAGCGCAGCTCCAGTTGCAGCATGCGTCCGGCATGCAGCAGGCGTAGCCGCACCAGCTTGACGGCAAAACTCTCTTCCAGCTTGGAGGCCAGAAAGGTCAGCGCCTGGGTGAAGGAGTAGCTATCGACCTTCACCCAGATGTCCTGCACCACGTCGTCGATCTTGGCGGTCAGCCCGAGCCGGCTTTCGATGCGCCGCCCCACCGCCATCACCAGGTCGGCACCCTGCATCTCCTCGAGCGGCCAGCGACTCACGAGGGTATTGGCATATTCCTGCGCCGACTGGTTGAGCCGCACCGTCAAAATCTGCAATTCGTCATGGATCGCATCGGCCGCCGTCTTGATCCTGTCTGCATCGGGTGCCGTGCGCAGGCTCTGCAGGCTGCCGCGGATGCCGGCCAGCGCGGCCCGTGTATCGTCCGCCAGCACCTGCACCGTGCGGTCGCACTGCGCCCCGCTTTCCAGCGCGCGGGTGATGTTTTCCAGAACGAGCACATAGCCGCCGATATGCCGCGGCGGCGGCGCATTCTCAGGTGGCGGGCTGACTGGCGCAATATCGACCACGGCAATCACGGGTGCCATCTGCACCCGGATCAACTGGCCAGCGCGCGTGGTGGTGATAAAACTGGCCAGCGGCTGACTGCCGGCGCGTTCGAGGCGATGGTGCAGGGTATCCAGCGCATGCGAGATCAGTCCACGGTCGAATACCCCGTAGATCGACCGTCCCAGCCCGATCGTCGCATTTGAACCATGCGCATCGGGCAGGAGCGCACTCGCTTGCAACCGCGCGCGGTTGTTGTAGAGCAGGATCCGTCCGTCCAGGTTGCAGACAATCACCGGCAACGGCAAGTCCGCCATCAGCGCCGCCAGACGGTTCCGCTCGGCCTCCAGCGTGGCGCGCGACTGGTTGACCTGCACGGCGACATCCTGACGCGCGGCATCGCGTTGATCAGCCAGGGCGCCGACGGCCTCGGCCAGGGCGCGCAATTCGGGCGCGCCCTCTCCCACCACCGGGCGATACGCCGGATTGGGGCCGGTCATCACCCGGAGGGCCTCGCCCAACTTCAAGGCCTCCCCCGGGTAGGCGCGCCACAGCGTGCGCGCCAGGGCGGCGCCGACAAAACCGGCCACGATCAGCACAAAACCGGCCAGAGCAATCCGCGGCTCGACCATCCCGGCCATGACCAGTCGATCTTCGACAGACAGATCGGACCACAACAACCAGCCCGTCAACAGCAAGGGCGCCGCCATGAGCAGAATGACCGCGGCCATCAACAGCACCAGCCTGAACTTCATGTCCGTCACACCTTCAGGAAATTCGCCCGGTAATACTTCAGCTCCTCGATAGACTCGTAAATGTCGGCGAGCGCCTCGTGCTTGCCACTCTTCTTGACACCCTTATAGATCGTCGGCGTCCAGCGCTTGCAGAGCTCCTTCAGCGTCGACACGTCGAGATTACGGTAGTGAAAATAGGCTTCGAACTTCGGCATGTAACGCGCCATGAAGCGCCGATCCTGGCAGATCGAATTGCCACACAGCGGCGACTTGCCCGTCGGCACATGACGCTTGAGGAAATCGAGCGCCTGCGCCTCGACCTCGGCCTCGGCCAGCGCCGACGCTTTCACCTTGTCGATCAGCCCCGTCTTGCCATGAGTCTTCCTGTTCCAGTCGTCCATCGCGGCGAGCACGTCGTCGGACTGATGCACCGTCCACACCACGCTTTCGGCGATCACCTCGAGCTGCGAATTGGTGATCACCATCGCCAGTTCGATGATGCGATCACGGTCGGGATCGAGCCCGGTCATTTCCATGTCGAGCCAGACAAGGGCATTTTGGTCTTGTGCCATAATTCATCAGCTTTCATGCGGTTTTACAGCTTGCATTCTGGCACATTTCCCCCACCTTCCTTCCCGTGGCGACACTCTTCTCCCTCGTTTTTCTGACGCTGCTGGCATTCACCTCTGCCTTGCGCGCGTGGCTGGCTTTCCGCCAGTTGCGCCACGTTGCCGCGCATCGCGAAGCTGTGCCGGCCGGGTTTGCCGACCGCATCGACCTCGCCGACCATCAAAAGGCCGCCGATTACTCCAGCGCAAAAATCCGCCTCGGACTGCTCGAACTGGCCGCCGACATCGTGTTGTTGTTGCTGTTCACCTTCGGCGGCCTGCTGCTCGCCTGCGACCAGTTCTGGCGCGACATCTTCGCTGGCGCCGGCTACGCCCACGGGCTGGCCCTGTTCGCCAGCGTCGGCATCGCCGGCTTCTGCGTCGGCCTGCCGTTTTCGCTGTACCGCACCTTCGCGCTCGAAGCGCGCTTCGGCTTCAACAAAATGACGCCGGGCCTGTATGTTGCCGACCTCCTCAAACAACTGCTGCTGACCGTGCTGATCGGCGCGCCATTGCTGCTCGCCGTACTGTGGCTGATGGGTGCGATGGGCGAGCGCTGGTGGCTTTACGTCTGGGCCGCCTGGCTCGGCTTCAACCTGCTGGTGCTGCTGCTTTACCCGACCTTCATCGCGCCGCTGTTCAACAAATTCACCCCGCTGGCCGATGGCGAGGTGAAGACGCGCATCGAAGCACTGCTGGCGCGCTGCGGCTTTGCCAGCTCAGGCCTGTTCGTCATGGATGGTTCGAAGCGTTCGGCCCACGGCAACGCCTATTTCACCGGCTTCGGCCGCGCCAAGCGCATCGTCTTTTTCGATACCCTGCTCGACAAGCTCGCGCCCGACGAGGTCGAGGCCGTGCTCGCGCACGAGCTCGGGCATTACAAACATCACCATGTCTGGAAGCGCATCACCGTAATGGCCGCGCTGTCACTTGCCCTGCTCTGGCTGCTGGGTCAGGTCATCGACCAAACCTGGTTTTACGCCGGTTTGAATGTTGGAACTGGCGGCATAACAGGGATGGCGCCAGGTGTCGGCGCTGGCGTTGATCCTCTTCTCGCTGGTGTTGCCGGTCTTCACCTTCCCCTTCGCCCCGCTGATGTCGTGGCTGTCACGACGTCACGAGTTCGAGGCCGACGCCTCTGCGGCAAAACAGGCCAGCGGCAGCGATCTGATCGCCGCGCTGGTCAAGCTCTACCGCGACAATGCGGCCACGCTGACGCCCGATCCGCTGTTTTCGCTGTTCTACGACTCGCACCCGCCCGCCAGTCAGCGCATCGCACATCTGCGTACCGTAACCTCGTGACGTTTACCGGCACCATCGTCGCCGCCTTCGGCCGCCACTACGAAGTTGAGCTGGATGATGGCCGCATCGTCAATGGCATCCCGCGCGGCAAGAAAAGCCCCTATGCCTGCGGCGACCGCGTCACGCTGGG
>JAUXNZ010000297.1 GCA_030682595.1 Rhodocyclaceae bacterium
GAATCCTTGACGACGAAAAACTCGAAGGACGGACGCACACCCTCAGCATGACTGGCCAACCGCCGCCCCAACTGGCTGACGTAACCCGCAACCTCGGGATCGTCCAGATAGGCAGGATCGCGGCGAATCTCCTGCATGATCTGCTCGCCCAGCCGCCGCTCGGCCTGCGGCGACAACCCCGCGCGATCCGACTCGCCCAGATCGGGCAGGCCATTGGCACGCAGCAAAGCGCCCGGCAACAGGAGAAAACCCGCCAAAATCAGCCACAAGAATGATTTCATGCGGCTATGATACCGGCTCTCTCATTCAGTTCCGCAGGCGCTTGCAAGATGTCACAGTTAACTCATTTCGATGCTACCGGCCAGGCCCACATGGTCGATGTTGGCGCCAAGGCCGAGACCGCCCGCATCGCTCGCGCCAGCGGCCGGATCCGCATGCAAGCGGCCACTTTCGCCCTGATCGAATCCGGCTCGGCCAAAAAAGGCGACGTGCTCGGCATCGCCCGCATCGCCGCCATCCAGGCAGCGAAGCGCACCGCCGATCTGATTCCGCTCTGCCACCCGATCGCATTGACGCGCGTCGCGGCCGAGTTCTCCCTCGATGAGGCGAATTGCAGCGTGACCTGCACCGTCACCGCGGAAACCTTCGGCCGCACCGGCGTCGAGATGGAAGCGCTCACCGCCTGCGCGGCGGGCCTCTTGACCATCTACGACATGTGCAAGGCCGTTGATCGCGGCATGGTGATCGAGGATATCCGTCTGCTGGAAAAGGCCGGCGGGAAATCGGGACACTGGACGGCAAAATAACGCCGTCCCCGGTTGGCGGCACGTCGGCTGCGCCGTCCCGCCAGCGCCGACTTTTATCTCGCCGACATCTGCGCGCAATGCACCCAGTCGACGATCGCGTCGTCCGGCCGGTAGCCTGACACGACATCTTCGAGCAGGCGCCGGATGGCCGGCACATCGTTCGCGTCCAACGAACTTTCCAGCGACGCCAGCTTCTCCTCCAGTACCTGCCTGGGCAAAAAATCCTCGTGCGCCTGCATGATGCGCGGATGAGCGGTCGGCTGCGGGTTGTCGCCGATCAGCAATTCCTCGTAGAGCTTTTCGCCGGGACGCAGACCGGTCACTTGTATCTCGATATCGCCTTCCGGATTGTCATCATCGCGCACTGAAAGGCCGGAAAGCTCGACCATGCGCCGCGCCAGATCGCCGATTCTGACGGACTTGCCCATGTCCAGCACGAACACGGCGCCTCCCGCATTGGCCAAACCGGCCATGGCGGCAGCCTGGATCACCAGTTGCGCCGCTTCGGGAATCGTCATGAAATAGCGCGTCACCTCGGGATCGGTCAGCGTGATCGGCCCGCCGTCCCTGATCTGCTGGCGGAATTTCGGCACCACCGAACCCGAAGAACCGAGCACATTGCCGAAGCGCACCATGGTGAATTGCGTGCCCGATGTTTGGTTTCCCAGTGCCTGCAAAATCATCTCGGCCAACCGCTTGGAGGCGCCCATCACATTGGTCGGCCGCACCGCCTTGTCCGTGCTGATCAGCACGAAATCCGCCACGCCCAGCTCCTGCGCCACGCGCGCGGTCGTCAGCGTGCCGAACACATTGTTGCGGATGCCTTCCGCCGGATTGTGCTCGACCAGCGGAACATGTTTATAAGCGGCCGCATGGTAGATCGTGTCCGGCCGCCAGGTGGTCATGATGCCGCGCATGCGCCGTTCGTCGCAGACCGATCCCAGCAGGGGGATCAGCTCCGCACCGGCAGGCAAGGTGCCCTGCAATTCCTGGTGAATCTGGTACAGCGCAAATTCGCTTTGCTCCACCAGCAGCAGGGCGCGCGGCCCGATGGCCAGTATCTGCCGACACAACTCGCTGCCGATCGAGCCACCCGCGCCAGTCACCAGCACCACCTTGCCGCGGATATTCTTCTCCAGCAGCGCACTATCCGGCACAACCGCATCGCGGCACAGCAGATCGTCGATATCAAGCTCGTGCAGATCGGACACATGCACGCGCCCCTGCGCCAGATCAGTCAAGCCCGGCAAGGTGCGCACCGCGACATGCACGCGCAGCAATTGCTGCAGAATTTCGTTGCGGCGTTGGCGGCTCGCCGAGGGAATCGCCAGCAGGACATCGCGCACCGGCAGCGACGCCACCAGCGCTGGCAAATCGGCCGGGGCATGTATCGTCAAGCCGTTCATCACGCCGCCTTGCAGGCGCGCATCATCGTCAAGGAAACCCGCCACGCGCATTTCATGGCTGTGCACCAGCGCCGCTGCCAGTTGCCGACCCGCGCTGCCCGCGCCATAGATCAGCACCTTGGGCAAGTCCATGCGCTTGACAATGCCCTGATACATGTCGCCCAGCCAGTAACGGGCAAAGGCACGCGACGCCCCCACCGCCAGGAGCAACAGCAGCGGCTGGATCAGGCCGACGGTGCGCGGCACGCCCGGCACGCCGATGACGGTAAATACCAGCGCATACAACAGCCCATAGAGCGCGATCGCCCGGCTGACCGCCATCAGCGCCGCCCACCCGCCATAGCGAAAAATCGCGCGATACAGGCCGGAAACGACGAAGATCGGCAGGGCCAGCAGCAGCGCCCCATACACCGCCGCCGCCGGAACCATGACCCCGTCGCCGGAGAGCCGCAGCCACTCGCCCAGACGCAAGTAGAACGCCAACCAGACCGTCAGCACGCACAGGCTGGCATCCAAGCCCAGCGCCAACGCACGCTTCAGCGGGCGCGGCAGGGCGAGCAGGGAAACGGCGACTTGGCTAAATGGCATGGGTTTCGATCAGTGCGCGATCAGTGCACAACGCCATCGCGCCGCACGACCTTGACAAAAGTCATCCATAATATCCGCAAATCGAAGCCAAATGATTCCCGTTGCATATATTCCGCATCCAGCCGCACCTTCTCGGGAATCGGCAATTCATCCCGACCATTCACCTGCGCCCATCCCGTCAGCCCCGGCGTCAATTCATGCACGCCGCATTGGGTACGCAAGGCAATCAGATCGTCCTGGTTGAACAGGGCAGGCCGCGGGCCGACGAAGCTCATGTCGCCCTTCAGGATGCTCCACAACTGCGGCAACTCATCAAGGCTCGACTTGCGCAGGAACGAGCCGATCGGCGTCAAATACGCGCCGGGATCGGCCAGCAAATGGGTCGCCACCGCCGGCGTGCCGACGCGCATGCTGCGAAACTTCGGCATGCGGAACAGCGTATTTCCTTTGCCGACCCGATCGGACCAATACAGCACCGGGCCGGGCGACGTCAGCCTGACCGCCAGCGCGACCAGCGCGATCGGCACAACCAGCAGTAAAGCCGCGAACGCGGCGACAGCAAGATCAAAGCCGCGCTTCATTGATGATTCAGCAGATTTGCCAGCATGGAATTCACCCTGCTTCCGCTTCTTCCAGATTGAGTCGCGGCAGCTCGCGTAGCGGCAAAGCCGTGATGCGCTCGCCCAGTGGATAACGCTCCCTGCCCGGATAGACCACCCAGAGATGCGCAAGGCCCAGGTCCTTCATCGCGATATGCATGGACTTGCCGACGGTGGGCGCATCCGCGCATTTGTATTCGAAACCCCAGCGTCGCCCTTTGCGCTGAACCAGCAAGTCCAGTTCAGCGCCGCGCTGGGTGGCCCAGAACCAGGCACCCCGCTCGCCAAAACGGATCAGGGTCTGCTCGATGGCAAAGCCCTCCCAACTCGCGCCGTAACGCGGATGGGCGCGCAATTCGCCCAGCGCAGCAATACCGAGGGACTGGTGCAGCAGACCGCTGTCCCTGAAATACACCTTGGGCGATTTGACCTGCCGCTTGCCCAGATTCTCATGCCAGGGCTGGAGCACCCGCAGCATGAACGTACCCGCCAGCAGATCGCGGTAATGGTTTGCCGTCGCGGGGCTCACCGACAGCGCCCGGCCCAGCTCCGCCGCATTCCAGGTCTGGCCGTGGTAATGAGCCAGCATGCTCCAGAAACGCTCGAGTGTGGCCGCAGGCACACGCAACCCCAAGGCGGGAATGTCCCGCTCCAGAAAGGTCTGCCGAAACCCTTCCAGCCAGCGGGTCGCTGCCGCGTCGCTGGCGGCAAGATACGCGCGCGGGAACCCGCCACGCAACCAGAGACGGTCCTGTGCGTTCTCTGCCGACCGATCCACCTCGGCCAGCGAGAACCCGGGCACCGACACAAACTGCACCCGGCCGGCGAGAGATTCGGATACCCCGCGGACCAGGTCGGGCGCCGCACTGCCCAACAACAAAAAACGGGCCTTGCGGCGCGGATCGTCACACAAGGGACGCAGCGTCTCGAAGAGCGCAGGCAAGCGCTGCAC
>JAUXNZ010000298.1 GCA_030682595.1 Rhodocyclaceae bacterium
ATGCCGCATCACCACAGAAGATCCGGAGAATGGTTTCACGCCCGACTACGGCCGCCTCACCGTCTATCGCAGCCCGGCCGGTTTCGGCATCCGGCTCGACGGTGGCACTGCCTATGCCGGCGCGGTGATCACGCCGTATTACGATTCGCTGTTGGTCAAGGTGACCGCCTGGGGCCACAGTCCCGACGAGGCGGCGCGCCGCATGGACCGGGCGCTGCGCGAGTTCCGCGTGCGTGGCCTGTCGTCGAACCTGCTGTTCCTCGAGAACGTCATCGCCCATCCGCTGTTCCGCTCGGGCGAATGCACCACCCGCTTCATCGACGAGACGCCGGAACTGTTCAAGTACCAGAAGCGGCGCGACCGTGCCACCCGCATGCTCAAGTTCATCGGCGATGTCTTAGTGAATGGCAATCCGGAGATGAAGGGCCGCGAACTGCCGCCGCTGCCACTCGCCAAGCCGCAGAAGCCCGCCGTGGCCATGTGCGATCTGACCGTTGCGCCACCCGCCGGCACGCGCGACCGGCTCAAGCAACTTGGCGCAGTCAAGTTCTCTGAATGGATGAAGCACGAGAAGCGCGTGCTGCTGACCGACACGACGATGCGCGACGCGCACCAAAGACTGTTCGCCACGCGCATGCGCACCTATGACATGACCGAGATCGCGCCGCACTATGCGCGCATGCTGCCCGACCTGTTTTCGCTGGAATGCTGGGGCGGCGCCACCTTCGACGTCGCCATGCGCTTCCTCAAGGAAGACCCGTGGGAGCGCCTCGCGCAATTGCGCGCCGCCGTGCCCAATGTGCTGTTCCAGATGCTGCTGCGCGGCTCGAATGCCGTCGGCTACACCAGCTATGCCGACAACGTGGTGCGCTACTTCGTGCAGCAGGCGGCCAAGGAGGGCATCGACGTCTTCCGCGTCTTCGACTCGCTCAACTGGGTGGACAACATGCGCGTGTCGATGGACGCGGTGATCGAATCCGGCGCGCTGTGCGAGGCGACCATCTGCTATACCGGCGACATTTTCGACACGACGCGGCCGAAATTCAACCTCAAATACTACGTCGACCTGGCCAGGCAACTCGAAAAGGCCGGTGCCCACATCATCGCCATCAAGGACATGGCCGGCGTGTGCAAGCCGCGCGCCGCGCGCGAACTGGTGCGGGTGCTCAAGCAGGAAGTCGGGCTGCCGCTGCATTTCCACACCCACGACACCAGCGGCATCGCCGCCGCTTCGGTGCTGGCCGCCGTCGAGGCCGGTTGCGACGCGGTGGATGGCGCGCTCGACGCGATGAGCGGGCTGACCTCGCAACCCAACCTCGGCTCGATCGCCGCCGCGCTGTCCGGCAGCGAGCGCGACCCCGGCATCGACCTCGGCAACCTGCAGGCCCTGTCGCAATACTGGGAAGGCGTGCGCCGCCAGTACGCGCCCTTCGAAGCCGACATCCGTGCCGGCACCGCCGATGTCTATCGTCACGAAATGCCCGGCGGCCAATACACCAACCTGCGCGAACAGGCGCGCGCCATGGGCCTCGCGCATCGCTGGAACGAAATCTCGCAGACCTATGCCGACGTCAACCTGCTGTTTGGCGACATCGTCAAGGTCACGCCCACCTCGAAGGTGGTTGGCGACATGGCGCTGTTCATGGTGGCCAACGGTCTGACGCCGGCCGAAGTGCGTGATCCGGCACGCGAGATCGACTTCCCCGATTCGGTCATCTCGCTGATGAAGGGCGAACTGGGCTTCCCGCCCGACGGCTTTCCGGTCGAATTGCAGAAAAAGGTGCTGAAGGGCGAAGCGCCGCTGCCCGGCCGGGCCGGCGACTCGCTGCCGCCGGTCGATCTGGAAGCGCAGCGTGGCGCGGCCGAGGCCGCCGTCGGCCGCAAGGTCAGCGACACCGACCTCGCCTCCTATCTGATGTATCCGAAGATCTTCAAGGATTACGCCGCCCATCGCAGCCACTATGGCGACATGGCGGCATTGCCGACCCCGACCTTCTTCTACGGCCTGCAGACCGGCGAAGAGATCTGCGTCGACCTCGAACGCGGCAAGAGCCTGATCATTTCCCAGCAAGGCACGACCGGGCCGGACGAGGAGGGCCAGGTCAAGGTCTTCTTCGAACTCAACGGTCAGGCGCGGCTGATCCGTGTGCCCAAGGCCGGGCTGGTGGCGGCGAAGACGAAGCCGAAGGCCGAAGAAGGCAACCCGAAGCATCTCGGCGCGCCGATGCCCGGCACCGTCGTCACCGTGGCCGCGCATGTCGGCCAGAAGGTGGCGAAGGGCGACCCGCTGGTGTCCATCGAGGCGATGAAAATGGAGACCATGCTCACGGCAGAGCGCGAGGGCGTCGTCCACGCCATCCACGTCCGTCCCGGCGATAACGTGAATGCGAAGGATCTGTTGGTCGAGTTTGCGTAAAAAGTCGGCGCTGGCGGGACGGCGTCCCCGGTCGCCGCTGAGGCGGCGTACAAAAGTTTGATCGAGTAACGGAAGAAATTGACGGAAGAAATCGATTGCCGGGTGTCCGGTGACATGACATTATCCGCGGTCGTGTGACATAAACAATGAAATCATCCGCGCAATTACTTACTGTGCTGTTGCCAATCTCCTTCGGGAATGCAGAATGCCGTGCCTTCGTGTGGTTAAGGCGCGAACTCTGACCGTGCGTCGTTTCGTCACCCACCTTTTCCTCGTGTGCCTGCTGGCACTGTCATTGCCGGCCGCGGCCAAGGAGCGGGTCTGGGTGGTGCTGTCTGCTGAAGATGGTGTTCATGCCGAAACGGCAACGGTGCTGCGTAACGAGTTGGAGGGGGAGGCGACCCTGAAGTTCGGCGTGCCCGGCAAGCTGCTGGATACGCATGAGCCCCCACCGACGCTGATCGTGACGGTGGGAACCGTTGCCTTTGATACGACATACAAGTGGCTGAGCGAGCGCCATGCCATCTGGGGGCACGTGCCGGTGTTGGCTACCCTGTTGCCCCGGAGTGCCTTCGATGCGCGCGTGGCGGAGGCGGGTCGCTCGGCACGTGCCCTGTCCGCGGTGGTGCTGGACCAGCCGATCAGCCGGCAGATGGCACTGATCGAGCACGTCTTGCCGAATCGGTTGCGGGTCGGCGTGTTGCCGGGGCCGCAGACGCGCCCCCTGTTGTCGCAGCTGAAGAAGCAGGCGAGCCTGCGTGACTTGCGTCTGGTCGTCGGTTCACCTGTCGATAGCCCGGAGAAAGTTTACCCGGCGCTCAAGGAGGTTTTTGAATCTGCCGACGTATTGCTGGCCTTGCCGGATTCGCTCATCTACAACGGCAGCAGCCTGCAGAATATCCTGCTGGCCAGTTATCGGGCGCGCGTGCCGGTAGTGGCCTTTTCGCCGACCTATGTGAAGGCGGGCGCCCTGGTGGCGGTCTATGCCACGCCCACGCAAGTGGGGCGCCAAACGGCCGGTGCCGTGCGTGGCTGGCTGGCGGGCCGTGGCTTGCCGCCGGTGCAGCCGCCGCGTGAATTTGATGTGGTGGTGAATGCCCATGTGGCAAAGTCGCTGGGTTTGCAGGTCGACGATGCCGAGCGGATCGCCGCGGCGCTAAAGAAAGCAGAAGCGGGGGCGAGGCCATGATCGCCCGGATTTGGGCTCGCCTGGGCATGCGCGGCCGCTTGCTGTTTGCGGCCATCCTGCCGGCCTTGCTGATGGTGACGGTACTTGAAATCGTCATTCTCATGCCGGGCACTGCGCTTGAGGAAGCCGCCATCGTCGCCGAACGCATGCGCCTGGCGGTGGCCGGCGCACCGACGCGTACGCAAGGCGGCACCTGTGGCTAT
>JAUXNZ010000307.1 GCA_030682595.1 Rhodocyclaceae bacterium
CTGGGAAACCGCGCTACGCATCCGCGCGCGGCGCCAGAAGGGGCAAACACCGGTCATCATCATGGTCACCGCCCACGGCCGCGAGATGCTGGCCGACCGGCTGGACTCGCCCGCCAATCCGCTCGACGGTTTCCTGGTCAAGCCGGTCACCACCTCGATGCTGTTCGACGCCCTGGCCAACGCCCGCGCCGACAGCCCCACGGCACTCGATCGGCGTGTCGTCCGTCGGCCGCTATCACGCCCGCTGGCCGGTCTGCGCCTCTTGCTGGTGGAAGACAACGCGACCAACCAACAGGTGGCGCGCGAACTGCTGACGCTTCAGGGCGCCCAGGTCGATGTGGCGAGCAACGGCCGCCTCGGCATCGAGCGCGTGTTTGCCGCCACCCGCCCCTATGACGCCGTGCTGATGGACATCCAGATGCCGGAAATGGACGGCTATGAAGCCACCCGCATCCTGCGCCGCACGGTGGACCCGCACCAGTTGCCGATCATCGCCATGACCGCGAACGCCATGCCCGCCGATCGCGAAAATTGTCTCGCCGCCGGCATGAACGACCATGTGGGCAAGCCGATCAACATGCAGACGCTGGTCGCCGCGCTGCTGCGGCATTGCGGTCGCGCGGCGGACGCCGCGGGCGCGCCAGAAGCGCAACCGGCCGCCCCTGCCTTGCTGCTACCTGAACTGCCGCCCGGCTTCGCGCTGGCCGACGCGCTGGCCCGGCTGGGCAACCGGCGCGAGACCTATGTCATGATGCTGGACCTTTTCCGGCAGGACCAGCGCGCCTTGCGCGAACGGCTGCGGCAGGCACTACAGCAGGATGACCTGGCCGGCGCGGCGCGCGAACTGCATACGCTCAAGGGACTCGCCGGCACGCTGGGTGCCAGCGCATTGGCTGATTTTGCCCGCAACGCCGAAGCCGGGCTGGAAAACGGCAAGGACTGCGCCACGCTGCCTGAGCGCCTGGCTGCCGCGCTCGATGAAACACTGACGGTGCTGGAGGGCGTTGCCGCGCGGTTCGCGCCCGCGCCGGCCACCGGCCCGGCCGAGCCACCCGCCGACATCGCGCAGCTGTGCGCCGCTCTGGAAAACCTCGAAGCGCTGCTCGCCGACAAGAATCTGCGCGCCCTCGACGCCCATGCCGCGTTGCAAAAAGCCTACGGCGCCGTTCTCGGCGCCAGACTCACGCCCATCGACACCGCCATCGCCCAGATGGATTTCACCGCCGCGCTGGCCGCCAGCCAGGCGCTCAGGAGCACACTGGTATCATGAACCCGAGCCTTGCCGAACCGCTCGTGCCCGGCATCCTGCCGCTGCGCCCGCGCTTGCTGATTGTCGATGACCAGCCGATCAACATCCAGGCGCTCTATCAGGTGTTTCAGGCCGATCACGAGGTTTTCATGGCCACCAGCGGCGAGCAGGCGCTGGATTTTTGCCGCCGCGATCCTCCCGATCTGATTCTGCTCGACGTGATGATGCCGGAAATGGACGGACTGGAAGTCTGCCGCCGCCTCAAGGCCGAATCCGCCACCGCCGATATTCCGGTCATTTTTGTCACCGCCCAGGAAGACCCGGCGGACGAAACCCGCGCGCTCGAAGCGGGGGGCGTGGATTTCATCGTCAAGCCGGTCAATCGGGCGGTGGTGCGCGCCCGCGTGCGCACCCATCTGACGCTGAAAGCCCAGGCCGACCTGCTGCGCAGCCTGGCCTTCATCGACGGCCTGACCGGCGTGGCCAACCGCCGGCGCTTCGATGAAACCCTCCAGGCCGAGTGGCGCCACTGTCGGCGCGGTGCGGGGCCGCTGACCCTGATCATGATCGACATCGACCACTTCAAGCGCTACAACGACCAATACGGCCACCAGGCCGGCGATGCCTGCCTGCAGCAGGTCGCCGCCGCCATCAAGCAATGTCTCGGCCGTTCCCACGACCTGGTGGCGCGCTATGGCGGCGAGGAATTCGTCTGCCTGCTGCCTGATTGCAGCCCGGTCGGCGCTGCCAGGAAGGCTGAAGTATTGCGCCAGGCCGTCGCGGCGCTGAACATTCCCCACGCGACCTCCTCGGTCGCCACCACGGTCACCGTCAGTCTGGGCGTCGCCACCTGCATGCCCGATGCAAACGCCAGCGCCGACCAGTTGCTCGCCGCCGCCGATGCGGCGCTCTACGCCGCCAAGACGGGGGGGCGCAACCGCGTTGGCGAGGCCCGCCCGGACCAGCGGTAAAAGTCGGCGCTGGCAGGACGGCGTCAGCTGGCACGCCGCCACCCTGGGGACGGCGTCAGCCGGCACACCGCCAACCTGGGTCGGCTGCTATTCCGCCTTATCCCAATATTCCGGCCGCCCGTAGTTGTCTTTCAGCAGGTCGATGAACAGCCGCACGCGCAGCGGCAGGTGGCGGCGCTGCGGAAATACCGCGTGGATACCCACCGGCGGCGTTGCGATATCGTCAAGCACCGGCACCAGCCGCCCCCAGCGCAGGTCGTCGCCCACTTCCCATAACGAGCGCCAGGCCAGGCCCATGCCAGCCAGCGCCCATTCGTGCAGCACCGCGCCGTCGTTACAGACGAAGCGACCGGACGGCTTGAAGTGCGCCGCCTTGCCTTCCACCTGAAAATCCCAGCCCGACTGGGTCGCCAGCGCCAGACAATCATGATTCGCCAGTTCGTCGAGCGTGCGCGGCACGCCGCGCTGCTGGAAGTAGGCCGGCGCGCCGACCACTGCGCGCCGCATCTCGCCGAGCCGCACGGCGATGAGGCTGGAATCCTC
>JAUXNZ010000316.1 GCA_030682595.1 Rhodocyclaceae bacterium
ACGGCAAGCCGGAAGCCACCCGGGCGGAGATCGTCGCCGCCGCCCGTGCCGCCCATGCCCACGAATTCATCCTGCGCCAGCCGCATGGTTACGATTCGCTGGTCGGCGAACGCGGCCAATCGCTCTCGGGCGGCGAACGCCAGCGCATCTCTATTGCTAGAGCCTTATTGATCGACCCGTGCATTCTGATTCTCGACGAGGCCACCTCGGCCGTCGATACCGAAACCGAATTCGAGATTCAAAGCGCATTGAACAACCTGATCAAGGGCCGCACCACGATTGCCATCGCCCACCGCCTCTCCACCTTGCGCCGCGCCGATCGGCTGGTGGTGATGGATCGCGGCAGGATCGTCGAAATCGGCAACCACGACGACCTGATGGCGCGCGAGGGCCATTACTGGCGCCTCTACATGGCGCAGAGCAAGCAGCTCGACGAACCGCCGCCGCTCGGTGAAGACGAGAGAGCCGCCGCAGTGGTTGACAGCGTCGAGAAACACCCGGCAGAGGCCAAGGTATGAGCCGCACACCCGTCACCGGCCCGTTTGGACTGAGTCGCAACAGCTTCGGCCAACTCGTCTATGCCGGCGCCGCCGGCGCCACGCATGAAGGCATCGTGCCCGTGCGCGCCTTCGGCCTTTCCGCGCCCGACTATGGCATCGCTTTGATGTCAGCCGATGGCAAGGAATTGCAGTGGATCGAAAACCTGGACACCCTGCCGGCGGACAGCCGCGGCCTGATCGTCGAGGAACTGGCCCAGCGCGAGTTCACTCCCGAAATTCGCCGCATTATTTCCGTATCGAGCTATGCCACGCCCAGCACCTGGCAGGTCGTCACCGATCGCGGCACCACCTCGCTCATACTCAAGAGCGAAGACGATATTCGCCGCTTGCGCGCCACCGGTGTCCTCTTGATCGCCGACAGCCAGGGCGTGCATTTCCTGATTCGCGACCGCCTGGCGCTGGACCCCCACAGCCAGAAAATTCTGAAGCGTTTTCTGTGATGATCGATCAAATAACGGCGGTTTGGCCCGGCTCTCCCTATCCGCGCGGCGCCATCTGGGATGGCGAAGGCGTGAACTTCGCCCTATTTTCCGAACACGCCGAAAAGGTCGAGCTCTGCCTCTTCGACCCGAGCGGCCAGCACGAGGTGCAGCGCATCCACGTGCGCGAGCAAACCGACATGATCTGGCACTGCTATCTGCCCGAGGCACGGCCCGGACTGCTCTACGGTTATCGGGTGCATGGCCCCTATGACCCGGAGCGCGGGCACCGCTTCAACCCGCACAAGTTGCTCATCGACCCCTACGCCCGGGACATCGTCGGCCCGCTAACTTGGAGCGATGCCCACTTCGGCTACAGCCAAAACCATCCGGATGGCGACCTGGTCGCGGATCGCCGCGACAACGCCGTCGGCATGCCAAAATGCCGGGTGATCGACCCGGCATTTGCCTGGGGCACCGACCGCTCGCCGAACATTCCCTGGCACGAGATGGTGATCTATGAACTGCATGTGGGCGGCTTCACCAAAAATCACCCAGACGTACCCCCTGCCTTGCGCGGCACCTATGCCGGCCTGTGCACCGCCCCGGTCATCGAACACCTGAAACGTCTGGGCGTCACCTCGGTCGAACTGATGCCGATCCATGCCTTTGTCGACGACCGGCATCTGGTTGATCAGGGAAAACGCAATTTCTGGGGCTACAACTCCATCGGCTTCTTCGCTCCCGACCTCCGCTATAGCGCCAGCGGCTCGACCAAGGAATTCAAGACCATGGTCAAGACGCTGCATTCGGCGGGCATCGAAGTGATTCTGGACGTGGTGTACAACCACACCGCCGAAGGCAATCACCTCGGGCCGACCCTTTCCTTCAGGGGCATCGACAACGCCGCCTATTACCGGCTGACACCCGGCAACCGGCGCCATTACACGGATTACACGGGCTGCGGCAATACGCTCAATCTCCAGCACCCGTGCGTTCTCCAGCTCATCATGGATTCGCTGCGCTACTGGGTGCTGGAGATGCACGTCGATGGCTTCCGTTTCGACCTGGCCTCGGCACTGGCCCGTGAACTGCACGAGGTAGACCGACTGGGCGCTTTCTTCGACATCCTGCACCAGGACCCGGTCCTGTCGCAGGTCAAGCTGATCGCCGAGCCCTGGGATCTGGGCGAAGGCGGCTATCAGGTCGGCAATTTCCCGGTCGGCTGGGCCGAGTGGAACGACCGTTATCGGGATTGCATGCGCGCCTACTGGCGCGGCGATGGCGGCCTGATCGGCGAATTCGCCCGGCGCCTGACCGGTTCCTCCGATCTCTATGCCCACAACGGTCGCCGTCCGCATGCCAGCATCAATTACATCACCGCCCATGACGGCTTCACCCTGCACGACCTGGTGAGCTACAACCACAAGCATAACCAGGCCAATGCCGAGGACAATAAGGACGGCACCGACAACAACCTGTCGTGGAACTGCGGCGTCGAGGGGGCCACCGACCGACCGGAAATCATCGCCCTGCGCGCGCGCCAGAAACGCAACCTGCTGGCCACGCTGCTCCTGTCGCAAGGCGTGCCGATGTTGCTGGCCGGCGACGAAATGGGCCGGACGCAACAGGGCAACAACAACGCCTATTGCCAGGACAACGCGGTCGGCTGGGTCGATTGGTCGCTGACGGACGCCGACCGCGAGTTGCAGGATTTTGTCGCGCGGCTGATCCACCTGCGCCGCGCCCACCCGGTATTCCATCGCCGCAACTTTCTCCAGGGCCGGCCGATCCACGGTTCGGCCGTCAAGGATATCCACTGGCTCAAGCCCAATGGCAGCGAGATGAGCGACCACGAATGGAGGCACGACTTCGCCCGCAGCCTGGGCATCTATCTGTCGGGCAAGTTGCTCGGCGAAGTCGACGCGCGCGGTCGGGCGGTGCATGATGACAATTTCATTCTGTTGTTCAATGCGCACCACGAACGCATTGATTTTCGCTTGCCCGTTCTGTGTAAAAACTGCGTCTGGCAGGCCACCCTCGACACCCACTATCATGCCGGACTGGACGTCGACGGCAACTACACCGGTGGCGACACCTTTCCGCTGGAAGGTCGTACGCTCGCCCTGTTGCGTCAGCACAATCTTGCAGCGCCCACGGAAGACCTGACATGACCGACGACCTCAAAACGCTCGCCAACCGCTGCGGCATTGCCGATGCGTATCACGACATCTGGGGCGGCCATCATGCCACGTCGACCTATACCCGCCAGGCGCTCTTGGCGGCGATGCACTTTGCGCCCGAGGCGGTGGCCGACGCTCCCGCCGACCTGATCAAAACCATCGAGGCCGCCGAACACCAGCGCGTCCTGCCTCCGGTGCTGGTCGTCCACGCCGGGGAGCCCATTCGCATCCTTCACGCGCTACAGAATTGGCACTGGACGCTCGTCCTCGAAGCCGGTGTGACCACGAGCCCCCCCCGAGAGCCTCGCTTCGCTCAGCCCTCCCCCCAGGGGGCGGAGAAACACTTGGGGCGGCCCGGCGTGTTTCTGCATGGCCAATGTCCGCCAACCGGAGAACTCGAACTCTCCCCCATCGAGACCCTCGGCTACCACCGTATCGAATTCCGCCGCGACGCGATTACCCACAGCATGCCGCTGATCGTCGTGCCACGGCGCTGCCACCAACCGGTGGCGATCCAGGAGGGGGGGCGCATCTGGGGACTGACCGTGCAACTGTATGGCGTGCGCTCCGCCCGCAACTGGGGCATCGGCGATTTCACCGATCTCGGCGATTTACTCGCACTCACGGCCGCCGTGGGCGGCGACCTGGTCGGCGTCAATCCCCTGCACGCCCTGTTTCCCGACAACCCGGCCCACATCAGCCCCTACAGCCCGTCGCAGCGCGGTTTCGTCAATGTGCTCTATCTCGATGTAGCGGCGGTAGCCGAATTGTCCTCCTGTGCGGAGGCAAAGCGCCGTCTCGCCAGCGCCGACTTTCAGAAACGTCTGCAAGCCTTGCGCGAAAGCGAAATGGTTGATTACGTCCAGGTGTCACGCGCCAAGTTCGAGATTCTGGAAATCCTCTTCGCGCATTCTCTTGCCAACCCGAATGAACACAATGCCGCCTTTGCCGCCTGGCGCGCCGCGCAGGGTGACGAACTCGAACACCATGCCCGCTTTGAAGCCCTGCAGGCGCACTTTCGCGCCGCCGACGCGAACATCTGGGGCTGGCCGGCCTGGCCGGAAGACTATCGCGATCCCGACTCGCCCGCCGTCGCAACCTTCGCGCACGAGCATGCCGCCGCCGTCACCTATCACGCCTGGCTGCAATGGCTGGCCGACACGCAACTTGCCGCCGCCGCGCGGCGCGCGGAGCAATGCGGCATGGCCGTCGGCGTATACCAGGATCTTGCGGTCGGCGCCAATCCGAATGGCGCCGAAGTCTGGAACTGGCAGGCAGTCTTTGCCGCCGATGCCCATGCCGGCGCGCCGCCGGACGAAATCAACCTGATGGGCCAGGACTGGGGCCTGCCGCCCTTTGTGCCGCACCGCCTGCGTGATGCCGCCTATGTGCCCTTCATTGACATCCTGCGCGCCAACATGAAACATGCTGGCGCCCTGCGCATCGACCATGTGATGGGACTGCTGCGGATGTTCTGGGTACCGGCGGACATTCCCGCCACCGAAGGCGCTTATGTGCACTATCCCTTTGAGGATATTCTCGGCATCGTCGCGCTGGAGAGCCAGCGCAACCAGTGCCTGGTGATCGGCGAAGACCTCGGCACGGTGCCCGACGGCTTCCGGCCACGCCTGGCGGAGTGCGGCGTACTCTCCTACCATCCGTTGATCTTTGAACGCTACCCCGACGGCAATTTCCGCCTGCCGGCCGATGTGCCGCAACAGGCGCTGGTCGCCGCCGGCACGCACGATCTGCCGACACTGCGCGGTTTCTGGCATGGCGAAGACCTGGAGATCCGCGCCGCCTTGCACCTCTTCCCCAGCGAGGAGTTGCGGCAGCGCCTGATTACCGAACGCGACTGGGATCGCGACCGCCTGCTCTGGGCGCTCGAACAGGAAAACCTTTTGCCGGCGGGGGTGAGCAAGCAGTCGGCAGCACTGCCGGAACTCGCCGCCCCGGTCGTCACGGCGATTCACGCTTACCTGGCGCGCACCCCGGCGCAGATCATGGTGGTGCAACCCGAGGACATCTTTGGCGTGCTGGAGCAACCCAACCTGCCCGGCACGCTCGAAAACCAGCATCCCAACTGGCAGCGCAAGCTGCCGCTGCCCCTGGAAAACTGGGCCGGTTTCGCCAGTTTCACCGAACTCGTGACCGCAGTCCACGCCGCACGCCAACCCGCAGAGCCATGCACTTAGACGTCAAATCCTTCCGCGCCTGGCCGCACAAGAAAATCACCCTGCTCGGCATGTCGGGCGTCGGCAAGACCTGGCTGTCGTCCCTGCTACGTCGCCACGACTGGTTTCATTACTCGGCCGACTTCCGCATCGGCAAGCGCTATCTCGACGAGCCGATTCTCGACCTCATCAAACAGCAGGCCATGCAGGTGCCATTTCTGCGCGATCTGTTGCGGCGCGACTGGATCGACATCAAGAACAACATCAAGGTGGATGACCTCGGCCCGGTGTTGTCTTTCGTCGGCAAACTCGGCGACCCGGCGCAGGGCGGCATTCCCTTCGAGGAATTCAGCCGTCGCCAGGCGATGTATCGCGAAGGCGAGATCGCCGCCATGCGCGACGTGCCAGAATTCGTCAGGAAGGCGCATGACATCTACGGTTACGCCCATTTTGTCAACGATGTCGGCGGCAGCCTGTGCGAACTCGAAGACCCGGCGGTCATCGACCTCCTGGTCGAACACACGCTGATCCTTTACATCCAGGTCACCACGCCCGAAGAAGAAGCCGAACTGATCCGCCGCGCCCAATCCGACCCCAAGCCGATGTATTACCGTCCGGCATTCCTGGCCGAGCATCTGCCAAAATATCTTGCCGAACGGCAACTGGCCGACATCAACTCTGCCGCGCCGGACGACTTCTCACGCTGGGTATTCCCGCACTTGTTTCACGCGCGTATCCCGCGCTACGAAGCGATTGCCCGGCCGCACGGCTATACCGTGACCTCGGCCGAAGTCGCGCAACTCAGGGATGAAAAGGATTTTCTGGCGCTGCTGGAAACCGCAATCAGCCGCCAGCCTGATTCCATACGGAAATAAATTCCCGCCAGTGCGGCATGTCCAACAAGCCGAGTTGTTCGCGCACCACCGCCACTTCGGTGGCGTGCGCCGCCGCGGTCAAATTGCCGCGCATCTTCTGGAACCGCAGATAGACCAGATAGGTATTCACCACATCGGTCTCGCAGTAGTCGCGGATTGCGTCGATCCTGCCCTCTTGCCAGGCGCCCCACACCGCATCGCCCGCCATGCCCAGCTTGCCCGGCAGTCCCATCAACTTCACCAGTTGATCGAGCGGCGCGTTGGCGCGCGGCTGGTACATCGCCAGCAGGTCCATCAGGTCAAGATGGCGGGTGTGGTAGCGGCTGATGTAGTTGTTCCACTTGAAGTCGCGATCATCCTCGCCCATGTCCCAGTAGCGCGCCGCCGTCACACCGTGGATCAGGCCGCGATAATGCAGCACCGGCAGATCAAAGCCGCCGCCGTTCCATGACACCAGGTTGGGCGTGTATTTGGCGATGCCTTCGAAAAAGCGCTGGATGATCTCGCCTTCACCCGATTTTGGCTCGGCCAGCGACCATACCTTGAAACCTTCATCGTTCCGCAGCGCGCAGGAAATGACCACGACCCGCTGCAGATGCAGCGGCAGGAAATCACCGCCATTCTTTGCGCGCTGCTTCTGGAAGGCGAACTCGGCGACCTCGGCGTCAATCAGCGCATCCGGCAGTTCATGCAAGCGCCGCAAGCCTGCAATATCGGGGATCGTCTCGATGTCAAAGGTCAATACCGGAATCATGCCGGGAAAACACCCGTTGACAGATAGCGGTCGCCCCGGTCGCAGACGATACTGACGATGACCGCATTCTCGACCTCGGCGGCAATCCGCAAGGCCACTACCAGCGCCCCGCCGGAGGAAATGCCGGCAAAAATCCCTTCTTCAGTCGCCAGCCGCCGCGTCATCTCTTCGGCATCTTTCTGGCCAACCGATTCAAGCCGGTCGACGCGCGCGAAGTCGCAGATTTTCGGCAGATATTCGGTCGGCCATTTGCGGATGCCGGGAATCTGTGCGCCGGGCTCGGGCTGGCAACCGACGATCTGGATCGCCGGATTCATTTCCTTGAAGTAGCGCGAGCAGCCCATGATCGTGCCGGTGGTGCCCATGCTGGAAATGAAATGGGTAATCCGCCCATCGGTGTCGCGCCAGATTTCGGGTCC
>JAUXNZ010000317.1 GCA_030682595.1 Rhodocyclaceae bacterium
TCCATGTCCCAGGCCTGGCAGTTGTCGGCCAGATAATTGCGCAGGCCTTCCTTGATGACGCGTCGCTTGAGCTTGGGGTCGAGCACCGGGAAACAGACTTCGATGCGGCGGAAGAAGTTGCGTTCCATCCAGTCGGCGCTGGCCAGATAGAGTTTTTCGGTGCCGTCGGCGTAGAAGTAATAAATGCGATGGTGTTCGAGAAAACGGCCGATCACCGAGCGCACATGGATGTTTTCCGACAACCCCGGCACCCCCGGACGCAGGCAGCAGACGCCGCGCACCAGCAGGTCGATCTGCACGCCGGCCTGGCTCGCGGCGTAGAGCGCCTCGATGATTTCGGGTTCGAGCAGCGAATTCATCTTGGCGATGATGTGTGCCTTGCGGCCAGCTTTAGCCGCCGCGGTTTCGGCGTGAATGGCTTCCAGCATGTTGGCGTGCAACGTGAATGGCGACTGCCAAAGGTGCTTCAGCGCGCTGGCCTTGCCCAGGCCGGTGAGCTGCTTGAAAACATCATTGACGTCGGCGGCGATCTCGTCGTTGCAGGTCAGGAGCCCGAAGTCCGTGTAAAAACTGCTGGTGCGCGGATGGTAGTTGCCGGTGCCCAGATGCACATAGCGGCGATAGCCAGCTTCCTCGCGGCGCAGCACCAGCATCATCTTGGCGTGGGTCTTGTAGCCGAACACGCCATAGACGACATGGGCGCCGGCTTCTTCGAGCCGCGCGGCGATCGACAGGTTGGCCTCTTCGTCGAAGCGCGCCATGAGTTCGACGACGACGGTGACTTCCTTGCCCTTTTGCGCGGCGCGCAAGAGGTGCTCCATCAGCACGGAATCGGTGCCGGTGCGATAGATCGTCATCTTGATGGCCACCACCTGCGGGTCTTCCGTGGCCTGCTTGAGAAAGGCGATGACCGGCGCAAACGACTGGAAGGGGTGATGCAGCAGGATGTCGCTTTTCTTGATGCAGTCGAACATCTCGTAACGACCGGACAACTGCTTCGGCAGGCCGGGCTGGAAGGGCGGGAACTTCAGGTCGGGACGATCCACCTGGTCCGGCACCGAAATCAGCCGCACCAGATTGACAATGCCCGGCACCTGATAGAGATCTTCGCGGTTGAGGGCGAACTGCTGCAGCAGGAAATCGGTCATGTCCGCCGAACAGTTGTCGGCGACCTCAAGACGCACGCCGTCGCCGAAATGGCGCTGCGGCAGTTCGCCCTGCAAGGCGGTGCGCAGATTTTTGACTTCCTCGTCATCGACGAAGAGGTTGGAGTTGCGCGTGACGCGAAACTGGTAACAGCCCAGCACCGCCATGCCGCTGAACAGTTCGCCGACATGCCGGTGCAATATGGAGGAAAGAAATACAAAACCGTGATCGACCGTCGTCAGTTCGCGCGGCAGCCGGATTACGCGCGGCAGGGTACGCGGCGCCTGGACGATCGCCGCGCCCGAGTTGCGGCCAAAGGCGTCCAGGCCTTCGAGTTCCACGGCGAAGTTGAGACTCTTGTTGAGGACGCGCGGAAACGGGTGGGCCGGGTCGAGTCCGATCGGTGTGAGCACCGGCATGACTTCGCGCTGGAAATAATCGTGGATCCATTCCTGCTGCGCTTCGGTCCAGTGCGTGCGGCGCAGGAAGACGATGCCTTCCTTGGCCAGCGCCGGCAGGATCACGTCGTTGAGCAACGCATACTGCTCGTCGATCAGCACATGCGCTTCTTTGGTGATGCGCCGATACACTTCCTGCGCGCTGCGCCGGTCGGGGCCGGTGGCGTTGCTGCGCATCTTGACCTGTTCCTTGACGCTGGCCACGCGGATCTCGAAAAACTCGTCGAGATTCGATGAAACGATGCAGAGAAAACGCAAGCGTTCCAGAAGCGGCGCGCGCGGATTGGCCGCCTGCGCCAGCACCCGGCGATTGAAGGCGAGCAAGGAGAATTCCCGATTGAGGAAATGTTCGGCGGGAAAATCGTGTTGCGCAAACTGTGGGGTCATGGGGCTATTTTGCGAGTTGTTTTTTGCAAGTATGCCATGATGGCGCCGTCCCGCCAGCGCCGACTTTTTGGGCGCTGGGCTAGAATCCCCGCACCGCCAATTCCGGGTTGCCCTGCATAGTGATTCACGAACACGTCGCCGCCGTCGATATGGGTTCCAACAGTTTTCGCCTGCAGGTCGGGCGGATCGTCGGCAACCAGATTTATCCGCTCGATGGGCTGAAAGAGACGGTGCGGCTGGCGGCCGGGCTGACGCCGGAAAAACATCTGGATGAGGCCTCGCAGCGGCGCGCGCTGGCGGCTTTGGCGCAGTTCGGCGAACGTCTGCGCGACTTCGCGCCGGATGCGGTGCGGGCGGTGGCGACCAATACCCTGCGCGTGGCCAGAAATTCTCCGCAGTTTTTGGCGCAAGCCGAGGCGACGCTGGGTTTTCCCATCGAGATCATCGCCGGCCGCGAAGAGGCGCGCCTGATCTATCTGGGCGTCGCCCATACCCTGCCCAACCCGGAGGTCCGCAATCTGATCGTCGATATCGGCGGTGGTTCGACGGAATTCATCATCGGGCAGAATATCAAACCGCTGCAGCTTGAATCGCTGTACATGGGCTGCGTCAGTTTCAGCCTGCGCTTCTTTCCGGAAGGTCGTGTCGACAAACGTGGCATGCAGGAGGCCGAGCTGGCCGCCAGCCGCGAATTGCAGACCATCGTCAAGGCCTATCGCGACACCCGCTGGGACGCGGCGGTCGGCTCCAGCGGCACGGCCAAGGCGATTCGCGACATTCTGGAACTCAATGGCTATGCCGATGGCACGATCACCCGGAAGGGTCTGGAGCGCCTGCGCAACCGGCTGGTGCAGGCGGGCGGCGCGGAGCGCGCCGGATTGAAGGGCATGCGCCCCGACCGGGTACCGGTGATCGTCGGGGGCGTGGCGATCATGTCGGCGGTGTTCAAGGAGTTCGACCTCGATGAAATGAATTTTTCGGAGGGGGCGCTGCGCCTGGGCGTGCTTTACGACTTGCTGGGCCGCTATCACCATGAAGACCTGCGCGAGGCGACGGTCAAGCGTTTCATGCAGCGTTACGAGGTTGATACGCAACAGGCGGAGCGCGTCAGCACGATGGCGTTGAAGCTGTTCCGGCAACTGCGGAGCACTGACCTGGTGGAGGATTCGGTTACTGCCAAGCTGCTGGCGTGGGCGGCGCGCCTCTCCGAGATCGGCGTGTCGGTGGCGCACGCGGGTTTCCACAAACATAGCGCCTATGTGCTGGCGAATGCCGACATGCCCGGCTTTTCGAAGCGCGACCAGGCCATGCTGTCCCGGCTGGTACTCGCCCATCGCGGCAAGCTGGAGCGGGTGCAGGCCTTGACCCAGGCCCTGCCCGACTATCTGCCGATCTTTTGTCTGCGCGTCGCGGCACTCCTGCACCGGGCGCGCGACGATGCGCCGGTTCCCGAGATCGAGGTGGGCATGACGGCCAAGGGTTACGAACTGCACATCGACCGGGCGTGGCTGGCCAGCGCGCCGCTGACGGCCGCCGTGCTGGCCAGCGAAACCGAGCAGTGGGCAAGCGTGGATATCGAATTCAGGGTGCGCGCCCGCC
>JAUXNZ010000320.1 GCA_030682595.1 Rhodocyclaceae bacterium
TTGCGCTCGGCCTGCCAGTCATCGAGCGAGGTCCATTCGATGCTGTTGCTGATGATGACGGGGGTGGCGCCGACCTGGAGATTTTTCGCCAGCGCGTCGAGGTCGCTGTTGGCGAGCACGACGCAGCCATCCGAGGCCAGCGGCGGGCGCGAGAAAGTGTCGGATGGCGTGCCGTGCAGCCAGATGCCGTGGCCGTTCTTGCCCATTTTCTTGTCCCATTTGTTGGGATAGTTGATAGGGAAGGCGCCACTGCCGTAGAGGTCGGGCAGTTTCTTGCGCGACAGGTTGGCGGTGACGTGATAGACGCCGATGGGCGTCTTCTGGTCACCTTCCTTGAGTTTGTCCGAGCCGAGCTTGCCGTGCGAGATGTAGTAGTCGGCGACGAAACGCGGCGTGCCATTGTCATTCTGGTAGAGGTACAGCCGCGCTTTCTGCGTATCGACCACCACGGCGTGCTCCTGATCCGGACGCATCTGCAGCAGATAGCGCGGCACCTGGGCGCCGTTTGGCCGGTTCTTGTAGGCGCGCAGGCGGGCGATGGCTTCCTGCTGCAAATCGGCGACCTGTTCGGCAACCGGCGCGCCGGTTTTTGCCGCCACATGTTGCGCGCCGCCTTCGCCAAAATTCTTGAGCGTCCGGGTGCGGGCGAGCAGCAAGTCGCCCTTGATCAGGTGGCCGAGCCGAAATTTCGGGTAGGCCTTGAGCAGCGCTTCGGTTTCATTGAGCGCTGGTTCCCAGCGGTTTTTCTCGATGTGCTCGAAAATGCGTACCAGCAGGGGATCGGGGCCGGAATCGGTGTAACGCGCGGGGATGCCGACATCCGCCGCCGCGCCTTGCATGCATAAAAGAGCGGTGCAAGCAACACCGATCAGATGACGTAGCGCGCTCATCCGCCGACGCGCTCCTGCTGGATCAGCCACCTGCCGTCATGCTTGATCAGCACCAGCGTCTTGCCGGACGACGAATTGAAGGTGGCGGATTTATAAGTCTGGCGAAAGCGTACGACGGCCTTGTCGCTGCCTTCGGTCTTGATGTTCAACTTGTCGCGGCTGACCTCGATCTTGCCGGGCTTGCCGACGCGCTGGCTGCGATCCGTCTCCCATTCCTTGCGCGACTGGCCGTCCGGCGCCTGAAAGTCCCGGGCGTAATGCGCGAGATAGCCTCTGACATCCTTCTTCGACCAGGCAGCCAGCCAGGCATCGACGGCGGCGGTAATCTCGGCGCTGGCGTCCGCGGCCTTGGCGGGTTCGGGTTTGGGCGCAGGGGCGGGAGCCGGCGCGGCAACGGGCGAGGCAACAGGCACAGCCGCTGTGGGCGCCGGCTTGACTTCAACCGGCTTGCTCTCGACGGGGCGAGCGGCGGGCGCCGCAGCCGGCTTGGGCTCGGCACTGGCAATCACGACCGGTGTCGGCGGGGTGACGGGCGTTGCGGCGGGCACCCTGGCCGGGACGACTGGCGTGGCAGGGGCCGCAGGCTTGCCGCCTGCCGTTTTGCTGGCGCCAGATTTCTCTCCGCCGACCAGATCATTGATCATCGCCAACTTGGTCTGCGCCGAGGCATTGGAAGAATCGATCTGCAGCGCCTTGCCGTAAGCCTGGCTCGCCAGCCGCGAATAAATGTCACCCAGATTCTCGTGCGCGGTGGCGTAAGCCGGATGGGTGCGGATTGCCGACTCAAGCGCTTGCTTGGCCTTTTCGTACTGTTTTTGCTGGGCGTAGATGACGGCCAGGTTGTTGTACGGTTCGGGCAGGTCGGGATAATCTTCGGTGAGCTTCTGAAAAACCTCGATGGCCTCTTTCTGCCTGTTCATCCCCGTGAGGATGATGCCTCTCAGGAACCGCCCCTGCGCATCCTTCGGCTTAGCCGACAGGTGGCGGTTGATCTGCTTGAGCGCCTCCGCATGCTGGCCGGATTTGAGCAGTTGACTCGCTTCGCTGTAACTGTCGGCGCGTGCGGGCAAGGCGGTCAAACTGGCAACCGCAAGCCCCATGGCCAGTATGAATGACCGCGTGAAAGCCCGCGCGCCAAGGTGCGGGCGCAAGGCGGGTGAAGAGACGGCGGTCGGGATGGCGGGCAGAGTAGGCATTTTGTGCTGGTCAGTGCTGAAAAATTCAACGTATCATTCTAACAAAGATGCACCGCCCAACGTGCCGTTCGGGCTGCTTCCAAAGCCATAATTAAAGCCCTAATACGACACGTTTACCTTCCCAATTATGCTGAAAATCTACAATACCCTCGCCCGCGCTCCGCAAGAATTCATTCCCATCGAACCCGGCCGGGTGCGCCTCTACGTTTGCGGCATGACGGTGTATGACTACTGTCACCTCGGCCACGGCCGGGTGATGGTGGTGTTCGACATGGTGGTGCGCTGGCTCAAGGCCAGCGGCCTCACGGTGACTTATGTGCGCAATATCACCGATATTGACGACAAAATCATCAAACGCGCCGCCGAAAACGGCGAAACGGTGCGCGCGCTGACCGATCGCTTCATCGGCTTCATGCGCGAGGATGCCGCTGCGCTGGGCGTACAGCCGCCCGACCACGAACCGCGCGCCACCGAATATGTGCCGCAGATGCTCGACATCATCGGCGCGCTCGAAAAGAACGGTTACGCCTATGTCGCCGAAAACCACGATGTCTGCTATTCGGTGCGCAAATTTCCAGGCTACGGCAAGCTTTCCGGCAAGTCACTCGAAGACCTGCGCGCCGGTGAACGCGTCGATGTCATGGCCGGCAAGCAGGATCCGCTCGACTTCGTGCTCTGGAAGCACGCCAAGCCGGAAGAGTCTGACGAGGTGAAATGGGAGTCGGCCTGGGGCACCGGCCGTCCCGGCTGGCACATCGAATGCTCGGCCATGAGTTCGCAACTGCTCGGCCCGCACTTCGACATCCACGGCGGCGGCCAGGACTTGCAGTTTCCCCATCACGAAAACGAAATCGCCCAGAGCGAAGGCGCCATGGGCTGCAATGAGGGCAATACCTTCGTCAACTACTGGATGCACAACGGCTTCGTGCGCGTCGACGATGAAAAGATGTCGAAGTCGCTCGGCAACTTCTTCACCATCCGCGACATTCTCAAAAAATACGATCCGGAAGTGGTGCGCTTCTTCATCCTGCGCGCCCACTACCGCAGCCCGCTCAACTATTCCGACGCCCACCTCGACGACGCCCGCGCCGGCCTGGCGCGGCTGTACACGGCACTGAAAGGCTTTGTCGTCACGTCAGCACTCGATTGGGACGAAAGCCACGCCCGCCGCTTCCACGCGGCGATGGACGATGACTTCGCCACGCCTGAAGCGGTGGCCGTGCTGTTCGACCTCGCCAACGAACTCAACCGCGACAAGGACCCGAAACTGGCCGCGCAACTCAAGGGCTTGGCTGGCGTGCTCGGCCTGCTGCAACGCGACCCGGTCGAATTCCTGCAAGCCGATCCGGCAGCAGCCGATGGCTTGGGCACCGAGGACATTGACGCAAAAGTCGGCGCTCGCAACACGGCGAAAAAAGCGAAGAATTTCGCCGAAGCCGATCGCATCCGCGACGAACTCAAGGCTGCCGGCATTGTCCTCGAAGACGGGCCTGCAGGAACGACGTGGCGGCGTGGGTAGGGACCGCCGATAAATTTCACCTTGAGCAGGCATGCGGCTGATGTGGTTCGAGAGCGCGAAATCTCCCCGACCCGGGTTGATGAGGCCATTTCTTCTGCATTGACCGTGTAACCCGATCCGGCTGATCCCGATCCCCGATCAGGCTGCGCCCACAGCCATTCGAATGCATTCGCGCACCAAGCGCGTCTCTTGTTCTCTCAGGTCGATATCTTCCTTGGCATCTGGTTTCGCTTGAACGCCGATCATGCGGCGGGCGTTACCCTTCGGTCAGGGTCATCAGGATGTCGGCGTACCAGGCGCAGTTAAGCCCCAGTGCCTCGTCGAGGTCGAGGTCGCGCGTGCCGACATCAAGCCGGGCGGAGTGGACGCCGAGCAGCAGCCATGGCAGGTCGCCCTGCAGGGCATCCGGCCGGGAGTCGCGCATGACGACGGGGGCGCCGCTGGTGCCGCGGTGGGTGCGCGCGTCGGTGAGGAAATAGCCTTCCCCCTGAAAGCGCAGTCCGAAGGGCGAGGCAGCCATGGCCTGGCGCACCACGGGCAGGTGGTGCCGCGCGTCGTGGAAGCCGAGGGGAAAGCCCACCACCAGCAAGGGCGTGCCGACTTCCACCTGCTCCTTCGGGCCGAGCAGGTGCCGTGGCGTGAAGGCCCGGTACACCGCGGTTCGGGGCAGCGCCGCGCGATCGATCTCGATGACCGCCACGTCGATTTCGCCCGCCGCATCGAGGCCCTGGCGCCAGAGTCCCTTGCCGTCCCGGTACAGCGGGATGGAGAAGCCGGTCGATTCGGCGAGGTTTTCCGGGTTGAGGTGGAGCTCGATTTCGATGCGGTCGGGAAAGTGTTCGCTGGGTTCGTCGAACATGACATGCCGGCTGGTGCCCAGGAACAGCCGGTCGCCGCGTTCGAAGAAAAAGCCGCTGGCGTTGGTCAGCCCACGCGATCCATCGAACGTCAGGATGCGGGCGGCTGCGAGGAACAGGGATTCGATCATAGTCGGGGCACCGTTTCGATGGGCCGCGCGGTCGCGCGGAAAATTACTGGTTCTCGCCCGACCCGTTGGTTCGCTGGTGCAGATGGAAATACTGTCGGGCCACGGCGGCGTGTATGGCGCCGATGTCGGCCTGCACCTGGTCAAGGTATTCATGCAGCACGGGGGATGTTAGCCCCTCCAGCTTCATTCCGTCGAGGCGACGCCAGGCCTTGCGCACTTGCTTCATGGCATCCACGTGCTGCGGCAGCGTGGACAGGCAGCCTTCGATCTCGGCGAGGCAGTGTTTCACGGTGCGCGGGAAGTGGGGGTCCTTCAGCAGGAATTCCACCACGTCGTGGCTGCGCACGTGTACGCCGACATGGTTGCGATACATCTGGTAGGCCGAGAGGGCGTTCAGGGTACTGATCCAGGCGCGTTCGCTGGTCAGCGCGGCCAGTGCGGAATCGGCGGGCAGATGCACGGCCGAGTTGACGTCGACGATGCGCGTGGTCATGTCGGCGCGTTCCATGTTGCGCCCGAGCTTGATGAATTGATAGGCGACGTCGCGGCTCATGGAGCCGGTGAGCAGGCCGACGATCGACTCGCGCTGGCCGATGACGGCACGCAGCACCTCGTCGCGCGGGCCGCGGCCGATCAGCGTGCGCGCCGCGTTCTCGCGAATGTAGAGGTAGAGGCTGTTGATTCTCTCCCACAGTTCCATCGGCAGCACCTCGCGCACCGTGCGGGTGTTCTCGCGCGCGTTGTGGATGCTGGAGATGATGGAACTTGGATTGTCCTCGTCCTCGATCAGGAAGCGGATGATGCTGTCCTCGTCGGCCTGCGGGTAGCGCTTGCCGAACTCGGCGTCGAGGCCGGCCACCTTGATCAGCACATCCCAGCCGAAACTGGCGTTGACCGGCAGGTCGAGCAGCACCTGGGTGGTGCTGTTGATGAGCCGCGCCGTGTTCTCCGCGCGCTCGAGGTAGCGGCCGACCCAGTAGAGATTTTCGGCGACGCGCGACAGCATCATGCCTCCCCGGTATCCACGATCCAGGTGTCCTTGCTGCCACCGCCCTGGGAGGAATTGACCACCAGCGAACCTTGGCGCAGGGCGACACGCGTGAGCCCGCCGGTGGTGGTGTAGAGGCGGTTCGACTGTAGCACGAAGGGGCGCAGGTCGAGGTGGCGCGGCGCGAGCTGGTCGCCGACCATGGTGGGCGCGGTGGAGATCGCCAGCGTGGGCTGCGCCATGTAGTTGCGCGGGTTGGCGCGGATCAGGTCGGCAAACTTGCGCCGTTCCTCCTCGCTCGCGCGCGGCCCGATGAGCATGCCGTAGCCGCCGGATTCGTTGGCCGGCTTCACCACCAGTTTGTCGAGGTTGGCGAGGACGTAGTCGCGCTGCGTGTCGTCCATGCAGAGCCAGCTCGGCACGTTGGGGATGATCGGATCCTGATCGAGGTAGTACTTGATGATCTGCGGCACGAAGGTATAGACCACCTTGTCGTCGGCGACGCCGGCACCCGGCGCGTTGGCGACGCCGACCTTGCCGGCCTTCCACGCCCGCATCAGGCCGGGCACGCCCAGCATCGAATCGGGCCGGAAGGCTTCGGGATCGAGGAAATCGTCGTCGATGCGGCGGTAGACGACGTCCACCCGGCGCAGGCCGGAGATGGTCTTCATATACACGCAGTCGTCCGCCTTGACGATCAGGTCGGAACCCTCGACCAGGATGGCGCCCATCTTCTGCGCCAGGTAGCTGTGTTCGAAATAGGCCGAGTTGTAGATGCCGGGGGTCAGGACCACCACTACCGGACGTTCATCCTGGCGCGGCGACAGCGCCGCCAGCGTGTCGTAGAGCTGTTTCGGGTAGTCGTCGACGGGGACGATGTCGCTCGACTTGAACAACTCGGGGAACAGGCGCTTCATCAGCTCCCGGTTTTCCAGCATGTAGGACACGCCGGATGGCACCCGCAGGTTGTCCTCGAGCACATAGACCGTGCCGTCGCCATCGCGCACCAGATCGGTGCCACAGACATGGGCCCACACCCCGAAACGGGGCGTCATGCCACGACAGCATTCGCGGAAATTCTTCGAACCCGCCAATACCTCGGCCGGAAAGACGCCGTCGCGGACGATGCGCTGGGCGTTATAAAGGTCGTCGATGAACAGGTTGAGCGCGGTCAGCCTCTGCTTGAGGCCGGCGTCGATGCGGTCCCATTCGCGCTTAGACATGGTGCGGGGAATGATGTCGAAGGGCCAGGCACGGTCGATGTTGCCGGCCTCGCTATAGACGGTGAAGGTAATGCCCATAGCCATGATCGCCGCGTCCACCGCCTCGCGGCGGGCCACCAGTTCGGCGGAGCCGAGGTGATTGACGTAGTCGAACAGGGCCCGCGCCGCCAAACGCGGGCGCAGGTCGTCGTCCAGCAAATCGTCGTAAATGCCGGGCTGCGGATAGCCGATCAACTCTATGGTTTGCGTGGTTCTGGCGTTCATGGCCTGTCCTGTGGCGCCTGTCCTGTGATGTCACGTATTGTGAAATCCGTAGCAACAAACAGGCCACCCGCTGCCCAACCCCCGGGTTTCCATCGGGGGCAAGATGCCTTTACAATGGCGCGGCCGACTTCTTCCCTGCCTGCCCATGACCTACTGCCTCGCCATCAACGTCAACGACGGCCTCGTCCTTTGTTCCGATTCGCGCACCAACGCGGGCACGGACAACGTCAGCGTCTATTCCAAGATGCACACCTTCAGCTGGCCGGGCCAGCGCTTCTTCGTGCTGCTCTCCGCCGGCAACCTGGCGACCACCCAGGCCGTCGTCAAGAAGCTCAACAACGACATCCCCGCCGGGCTGGCGCCCAACCTGCTGACGGTCAACAGCATGCAGGAAGCGGCCGACTACCTTGGCGTCGTCAGCACCCAGGTGCAGAAGCTGCATACCAGCCGGGACACGGCCACCACCAGTTTCGAGGCGACCTTCGTCTTCGGCGGCCAGATCGCCGGCCAGGCGCCGGAGATGTTCATGGTCTATCCCCAGGGCAACTACATCCACGAGTCGCGCGAGCATCCCTTCCTGCAGATCGGCGAGATCAAGTATGGCAAACCGATCCTTGACCGGGTCATCAAGCGCGACGTGTCCCTCGAGCGTGCGGCGCGTTGCGCCCTGGTATCCATGAATTCGACCATCCGCAGCAATGTCACCGTCGGACCGCCGGTGGAACTGCTGATCTACGAGCGCGACAGCCTCGACGAAGGCCGGCGCATCTATTTCAGCGAGGACGACCCCTACGCGAGGCAATTGTCCGAACGCTGGAACGAGGGACTGATGAAGGCTCTGCAGGACCTGCCCCCCTTTCCCTGGGAGACGGAAATGGCAGAAGCCGAGGACGAGGGCCGGGTCCTGAACTTTCCGGGCAGCACCTAAGCTCCACCGTCCTGCCCCGGCCGACCAGCTGGCACGGTCGTTGCATGAGTTTTCTCCAGTCTCCGAGAGAACTGGCAGAAACCCATGTCCATACACGTTGCCATCAGGCACACCACACATTACCGCTTCGACCGCCCCATTGCGTTGAGCCCCCACGTGGTGCGGCTGCGGCCCGCGGCCCATAGCCGCACGCCGATCGTCAGTTACAGTCTGAAGGTCCGCCCCGAGCAGCACTTCATCAACTGGCAGCAGGATCCCTTCGGCAACTACCTGGCGCGCCTGGTCTTTCCCGAAAAAACCAGCGAACTGCTGGTCGACGTGGAAGTCGTCGCCGACCTGACGGTGATCAATTCCTTCGACTTCTTCGTCGAGGACTCCGCCCGGCAATGGCCTTTCGACTACGAAGGCATGCTGGCGCAGGACCTCGCGCCCTATCGCGAACTTGAGGCGCCCGGGCCGCTGCTGGCCGCCTTCCTCGCCGATATCCCACGCGACCAGCAACCGACGATCGATTTTCTGGTGGCCCTGAACCAGCGGCTGCAGCGTGCGATCGGCTATACGGTACGGCTGGAGCCGGGCGTGCAAAGCTGCGAGCAGACGCTGGGTTCGGCCATCGGCTCCTGCCGCGACACCGGCTGGCTGCTGGTGCAGGTCCTGCGGCACCTGGGCCTGGCAGCGCGCTTCGTCTCGGGTTACCTGGTGCAGCTGACGGCCGACGAGAAATCGCTGGACGGGCCGTCCGGGCCGGAGCACGACTTCACCGACCTGCACGCCTGGGCCGAGGTCTACGTACCCGGCGCCGGCTGGATCGGCCTCGATCCGACCTCGGGGCTCTTCGCCGGCGAGGGACACATTCCGCTCGCCTGCACGCCGCATCCGTCCAGTGCTGCGCCAATCGAGGGCCTCACCGATCCCTGCGAGGTCGACTTCAGCTTCAGCAACACGGTAACGCGCTTCAAGGAAGACCCACGCGTCACCAAGCCCTACACCGACGCGCAATGGGAGCGCATCCGCGCGCTTGGCCAGCACGTCGATGCGCGGCTGGCGGCACTGGACGTGCGGCTGACCCAGGGCGGCGAGCCGACCTTCGTCTCGGTCGACGACATGGATGCGCCCGAGTGGACCACCGCCGCGCTGGGCGAGAAGAAACGCGCATTGTCCGAGGTGCTGGCGCGTCGCCTCAAGGCGCGCTTCGCGCCGGGGGCGTTGCTGCACACGGCGCAGGGCAAGTGGTATCCGGGCGAGCCCCTGCCCCGCTGGGCGCTGGGCATCTTCTGGCGCAAGGACGGCGTGCCGGTCTGGCGCGACGAAAAGCTGCTGGCGGATCCCGGCCGTGACCATGGCCACGGGGCCGTTGAGGCGCGGCGCTTCGCCGAGACCCTGGCGCGCCACCTCGGCCTGGCCGGAAGCTGCGTGCAGCCGGCCTTCGAGGATGGACTCCACTACCTGCAGCAGGAAGCCGAGATGCCGGCCAACCTCGATGCCGCGCACGCCGACCTGAAGTCGCCGGCGGAACGCCGCCGCCTCGCCGCGGCGCTGTCGCGCGGCCTCGACAGTCCGGTCGGCTACCTGCTGCCGCTGGGATGGAGCTGGAACGCCGCAGGCTGGTATTCCGTACCCTGGGAATTCCGCCGTGGCCAGCTCTACCTGGTACCGGGCGATTCGCCGATGGGCCTGCGCCTGCCGCTGGCCTCGCTGCCCTGGGTGCCCGAGGACGAAGTGGAACACGAGAGCGAAGCCGACCCGTTCGCACCGCACCTGCCGCTGGCGGATTTTCACGGCGAGGTCGCCGCCCGCTTCAGCCGCATCGATGGCGCGACGCAGCCGCACCCGGAAATCCACCCGCAGCCGCCGGGCGACAGCGCCAGGAAAAAACTCCAGGTGCCGCACACCGCCCTCTGTATCGAGGTACGCGGCGGCTGCCTGCATGTCTTCCTGCCGCCGATGCAGCGCCTCGAACACGCACTGGAGCTGATCGCCGCCATCGAGCACACGGCCGCGGCACTCGATCTGCCCGTGGCCGTCGAGGGTTACGCCCCGCCAGGCGATGGTCGCCTGCAGAAGCTGATGGTGACCCCGGATCCGGGGGTCATCGAGGTGAACGTGCAGCCGGCGGCAAGCTGGGAAGAGCTCGAAACCATCGCGACGACGCTGTACGAGGAGGCACGGCTGTCGCGCCTGGGCACCGAGAAATTCATGCTCGACGGCCGCCACAGCGGCACCGGCGGCGGCAACCATGTCACCTTCGGCGCCGCCCGCCCGGCCGACAGCCCCTTCCTGCGGCGTCCGGACCTGCTGCGCAGCATCGTCACCTACTGGCAGCACCACCCGAGCCTGTCCTACCTGTTCAGCGGCATGTTCATCGGCCCGACCAGCCAGGCCCCGCGCGTGGACGAGGGTCGCGCCGAGACGCTGTACGAACTGGAAATCGCCTTCCAGCAGGTGCCCGCAGGAGAGACGCCGCAGCCCTGGCTGGTCGATCGCGTGTTCCGCCACCTGCTCGCCGACATCACCGGCAACACCCACCGCTCCGAGTTCTGCATCGACAAGCTCTACTCGCCCGACAGCGCGTCGGGACGCCAGGGCCTGCTCGAGTTTCGCGGCTTCGAGATGCCGCCGCACGCGCGCATGAGCCTGGCGCAGATGCTGCTGCTGCGGGGGCTGGTGGCGCGGTTCTGGGAGACGCCCTATGCCAAACCGCTGGTGCGCTGGGGCACGGCGCTGCACGACCGCTGGATGCTGCCGCACTACCTCTGGGCCGACCTCAAGGACGTGGTCGGCGAACTGGCCGGCGCCGGCTATGCCTTCGAGGCGGAATGGTTCGCGCCCTTCCTCGAATTCCGCTTCCCGCGCTACGGCAGCCTGCAACTGGGCGACATCGAAATCGAGGTGCGCGGTGCCATCGAACCCTGGCACGTGCTGGGTGAAGAGGTGACCGGGCTGGGCACGGCACGCTTCGTCGACTCGTCGGTGGAGCGGGTGCAAGTCAAGGCGACGGGGCTCAGCGAGGGCCGCTACGCGCTCGCCTGCAACGGCCGCCGCGTGCCGCTGCGCAGCACCGGCGTGCATGGCGAGTACGTCGCCGGCGTGCGCTACCGCGCCTGGCAGCCGCCCTCGGGCCTGCATCCCACCATCGGCGTGCACTCGCCGCTGGTGTTCGACCTGTTCGACCTGTGGAACGGCCGCGCCGTCGGCGGCTGCACCTACCACGTGATGCACCCGGGCGGACGCAACTACGACACCTTCCCGGTGAATGCCTGGGAGGCGGAAGCACGCCGCCACATCCGCTTCCACGCCAGCGGTCACACCCCCGGCGGCTATGCGCTGCCGGCGGCGGAAATGCCGGGGGAATACCCGCAGACCCTCGACCTGCGGCGCAGGTAACATCCTATTTTCCTCTGCATGAGGGGAAGCGCCGCCCCGCCAGCGCCGACTTTTGTCAGGCGCCCCTCATTTACCCAAGTGCACCGGAATGCAGCGCGCGCCGAAAGACTTGTCGAAATGCCCGAATCGGCCGGCAATCGCCGTGCCGCAGTGTTGGCATTTGCCGAGGTCATCCAGCCGGTAATTGAGGATTTCGTACCAGTCGCGTTCGATGACGGCTTGCCCACAGCCGGGGCAGAGGGTCGCGTCGCCGGCGCGGTTGTGCACGTTGCCGGTGTAGACGTAGCGCAGTCCTGCTTGCATGGCGATCTCGCGGGCCCGGGTGAGGGTGGCGGGCGGGGTGGCGGGGGCGTCGAGGAGCTTGTAGTCCGGATGGAAGGCCGAGAAATGCAGCGGTACGTCGGGGCCGAGTTCCTTGTGGCACCAGTCGGCCAGGGCCTCGATTTCGGTCGCGGAATCGTTCTTGCCGGGGATCAGCAGGGTCGTCAGTTCGATCCAGCAGTCGGTTTCGTGATGCACCATGGCGATCAGGTCGAGCACCGGTTGCAGGTGGCCGCCGCAGAGTTTGAAGTAGAACTCGTCGGTGAAGGCCTTGAGGTCGATGTTGGCGGCGTCCAGCTTGGCATAGAACTCGCGCGCCGCCGGCAGGTGCATGTAGCCGGCGGTGACCGCGACGGTCTTGATGCCGAGGTCGTGGCAGGCGTCGGCGGTGTCCATGGCGTATTCGGCGAAGATCACCGGGTCGTTGTAGGTGAAGGCGACGCTCTGTGCGCCATAACGCTTTGCCGCCTGTGCGATGGCTGCCGGACTGGCGCTGTCCATCAGGGTGTCCATCTCGCGCGATTTGGAGATGTCCCAGTTCTGGCAGAACTTGCAGGCGAGGTTGCAGCCGGCGGTGCCGAAGGAGAGGATGCTGGAGCCGGGGTAGAAGTGGTTGAGCGGTTTCTTCTCGATGGGGTCGATGCAGAAGCCGGAACTGCGGCCATAGGTGGTGAGGATCATCTGCCCGCCCTGGTTGGCGCGCACGAAGCAGGCGGCGCGCTGGCCGTCGTGCAGCTTGCAGTCGCGCGGGCAGAGGTCGCACTGGATGCGGCCGTCATCGAGTGTATGCCACCAGCGGGCGGGTGCGCCGGTCAGTTGTTCTGCGGTTCTTTCCATTTTTGCACCTCGTAGCGGTAGAGCTTCACGTCAGGCGACCAGAAGTCGGCAGTGAACCCGGCTTTTTGCTTGAGGTGAGCGAAAAATTGTTGCGGCTCGGGCAGGCCTTCCCACACCTGTGGCAGAAAAGTGCCGCGCCGGCCATGACATTCGAGAATCACGCCGTCGATGTTGGGGCGCAGTTGGCGCAGCGCGTCGGCTTCATCGGTGAAGTGCAGTTCGACCGCCGGGGTCAGCAGCGAGACTTCGACGCGCGTGCGGGCGAATTCGTCGTGGCGGAGGGGATTGAAGCGCGGATCGCGGAAGGCGGCGGCGCGGGCGTTTTCGCGCACATCGGTGTCGAGCGGCCGCCAGGCTTCCAGCGAGCCGATGCAGCCGCGCAACTGCCCGTCCAGCATCAGGGTGACGAAGGTGGCGCCGGGTTGTGCGAGTGCCGGGTGGTCGGGTTCGGCCTGGGCTGCTGCGCCGAATTCGCTGCCGATGGCGTTTTTGGCACGGAGCAGGAGGGCTGCGCCCAATGATTCATCCATCGCCGTGCTCCATGAAGGCGAAGCTCGCATAGCCGACGACACGCGATTTGTCGCCGGCCGTGTCGCCGGAATTGCGCAGATCGAGCAGATGGGGCTGCAGGCCGCGCCGCAGGGCGACCTCGATCAGGCCGTTGATCGGCGTCGCGCCGCAAGCCTGCTCGTGGTCGAGGAGCAGGCGCAGGTGCGTGATTTCGTCGGCGGTGTGCCGATCGCGCCGCTGGGCGTCGGCGTAAGGATGGTAATGCGAGAGGTCGGAGCTGATGACGATCAATGTTTCCGGTCCGCCCCACAGTAGTTCCAGCACCTCGGCAACTTCGTCGGGAGTCGCATAGCCGACGGCGAAGGGCACGAGGCTGAAGTCGCCGAGCACCTGTTGCAGGAAGGGCAGTTGCACTTCGAGGGAATGTTCGTCGGCATGGGCATCTTCGAGCCGCACGACCTGAGGGAGTTGCAGTGCCAGGTCGATGGCCGCGCTGTCAAGTGGCACGCCGCCGAGCGGCGTGGCGAAGACGCGGGACTGCGGCACGGCCAGACCGCGCACGGCTACGCGGTGACAGGGGCCGAACAACACGACGCGCGTTATCGTTGCCGCATGGGGCGCAAGCAGCGCAAAAGCGCTTGCCGCGACCGGGCCGGAGTAAATGTAACCGGCGTGCGGCACGATCAGCGCCTTCGGGGGCGTTTTCGCAATAGTCGGCGCCGGCGGGACGGCGCCAAGCATGGCGCCGAGTTCCTGACTCAGGGTGGCGGACTCGCCGGGATAGAACATGCCGGCGACAGCGGCGGTGCGGATGCGGTGTGCTTCCATGATGCCGATCCTTTCTGGCCCATGCGAAGGGGCGGAGAAGAGCGAACCCAAGCCAACAGGGCAATGCCTACGCTGAATCCTAGTCCAATTACTGCCATTCCGGGCAGAACTCGACGTGGCAGCACCCCGCCGCCGATGACGGCGGGTGCGGTAGTCAAGGTTGCCTGGTTGAACGGGCGCAGTGTCGAAAGGGTGATGGCATCGACTTCGGTCATGCCGGAGGCGAGCGCGACGACCACCATGGT
>JAUXNZ010000018.1 GCA_030682595.1 Rhodocyclaceae bacterium
GGTCGGTACGCCCTGCGACGTTTCGCGCGGCGTCAGGCCGGCAGGGAATGGGAAGGTCTCGAAGGTGGTGGTCGGGGTGTAGCGCGGGTCGTTGCCAACGCCGAGCCAAGTGCAAAGGCGCAGCGACCAGAGTTCGTGGAAGCGCGAATGCAGGATGCCGAACGTGGCGTCGTCGGTACGGGCGATGGCGATGAGCTGATGATCGGCGAGGATGCCGGCATTCATCCAGACGAAGAGCCGATATTTGGCGACGGTCGGCGTGACGATGTAACGCGGCAGGCCGTCAAGCGCCGTGCGCATTTTCGGGATCGGCTCCGCCAGACGCCACCAGCGGGTTTTGTAAGCTGCACGGTTGCTTTTTTCGCGCATTGGGCGCACATGTTCGGCGACGTGTGCGAATGGCGTTTCGTAGAGCATTGCATCTTGCTCGGTTGCGTCAACGCCGAAGTCGATGATCCATGTATCCGAAGATCGGCGCGTCACATCCATGCCATTCGACCACGGCCGCAGCACGTCGGTATTCGGGCGGCCGTTAGGGTTGGGCAGCGCGAGCCAAGTACGTGCCGTGTCGCCGGGAATGTCGAACGGTCCGGCTTTAACGGTGGCGACGAAGGCGCATCCAGTGTTCTCGGCGAGCTTGGCGGCTTCGGTGACAGCGCTGCCGGTCGTCAGGTCCGGGTTGATCTGCGCGACTTCGTGACCATCAAGGCTTGCTTCCCCGTCGCTCTTGCCAAAGCAGACCAGCGACACACGCACCGCCGCGCCTTCGTTGATCCATTCCTCGTCGCCCCACGCATCGAAGATGCGCGTGGTTTCACAAATGCGATCCAGCACCTTACGGTTCGCTCCACCACGTATCGAGTTGGTGGCAACCAGTCCCGCTGCGTTGCACTTGCCTACTTCGATCTGTGCCCGTGCCTTCTCGAACCAGTAGAGCACTAGGTCGGCGAAGCCGGGCACGCTGCTATCGTAGAGCGCCCGCAGCCGGTCAGTGTAGTCGCGCCCCAATTCGCTCCATTGTTTCTTGGTGCCGAGGAACGGCGGATTGCCAACGATGGCGTCGCAGGCAGGCCATTCCGCCTCTAACGCCGTCCCACCTGCGCCGACTTTCATCAGCGCATCGCGGTTCTCGATGGTTTCCAGCGGTTTGAGGATCGGCTGGGTGGAAACGGGGTAGCCGTTGCGCAGCATCCATTGAATTTCGCCGATCCAGACTGTGACGCGCGCGAGTTCAGCCGCGTAGGGGTCGAGTTCGATGCCCAGTACGTTGGCGGGCGAGACTTCGATGCCGACCTGCCGTTGCAGGCCGAGCGCCTCGGCTTCGGTGTTGGCGCGGCGCTCCAGGTCTTTCAGCGCCTTGAGCGCGAGGTAGAGGAAGTTGCCGCTGCCGCAGGCCGGGTCGAGCACGCGGTAGTTGCGCAGGTGTTCGAGGTGGTGCTGGAAGATCGCGGCGGCATCCTTGTATTGCTTGTCGCCCTGCTTCTTCGACTTGGCCAGCAACGTGGCGATCTTCTCTTTCGCGGCCTGCCATTCAGAGCTGAGCGGCTGCACGATGACCGGCTCGATCAGCCGCATGATCGTGGCGGGGTCGGTATAGTGCGCGCCGAGTTGTGAGCGCTTGGAAGGGTTGAGTCCGCGCTCGAACAGCGTGCCGAAGATCGAGGGGTCGATGTTCCGCCAGTCCATGTCGGCGGCGCGTTGCAAGGCGGCGACGTCTTCGCGCGTCAGCGGCGGAACCTCCACGGTGGCAAACAGGCCGCCGTTGAACCAGGCGATGGTTGCGTCGCCATAGTCGCCACCATCGCGCATGGCATTGAACAGCGCGGTCAGCCGGTTGGCAGCCCGCGCCGGATCGGCGGCGGCCTTGGTCAGCAGCCCGGTGAAGATGCCGCGCGGTAGCAGGTTCTCGTCCTCGGCGAACATGCAGAACAGGCACTGGATGAGGAAGTGCGCGACGGGCTGCGCCTCCTCCCCGCGCCCGCGCAGGGTTTCGGCCAGCGCGCCGAACTGGCCGGCGGCCTCTTCGGTAATCGCGGCGAGCGATTTCACCGGCCGCAGTTTTTCGGGATCGGTGAACACCCAGCGCAGGGTTTGCCGGTGCTCCGGTTGGTCGAGAGCGGCGATCAGAATAGAGTGCGGCTCGTCGGGATAGCCGGTGAAGGCGGTATGAATCTCGATGCGCTCGCGGTCGCAAACGACCAGCAGAGGAGGATTCTCAAGCTCCAGCGAATAGTCGGTCAGTTGCTTGAGCGCCGCGCGTAGGTCGCGGCCCGGCCGCTTGTTTTCCCAGCCGAAGTGATCGCGCTTCCACACATCGGCCCAGCCATCGCCGCCGCTGGCCTTGCCGGCGCCGCGTTCGAAGCAGTAGTTGCCGGAATCGCGTGGCTTGTCGACACCGAGCAGATCGCAAAGATCGTCGAAATGGCCTTGCGCGCCGGCTCGTTCGGAAAGCGGGTTGTCCTTCCAGCGGGCGATGAACTGTGCAGGTGTCATGGTCGCATTCTGCCCGAAAGCGAAGCTTCAGAGAAGGCTAATGCCCGCGCCAGCGGGCGTTATGCCGGAACTAAAGTCGGCGCCGGAACGGCGTCAGCTCTCAGTGAGTGTGCAACTTCTCCTGTAGCCAGACCTTGATCAGCGACTGGTAGGGAACGTCGCGCGCATTGGCGGCTGCCTTGATCGAGTCGAGCAGATGCTGGGGCAGACGCAGCGAAATTGTTTTGGTCGTCGGTTTCAGATTCGGCAACACGGTGCGTTGCGCCTTCGACCAATCGAGATAGTCCGCCGAATCGTGCGACTCCCAAAAGGCGCGCTCTTCGGCCTCGCTGGAAAATTGTGGAACTGTCTTAGTTGGCTTGCTCATAAATCGTTCGCTCCTTGCGGTGCATGTCGCGTGCCGAAATCACGCGGATCAGACGACCAGACTCGCGCAAAGTGAGGGAAACATGCACGAGTCGCCCATCGTCTGTCTTGCCAAGCGCATGGTGCCTTGCCTCTTGCTGGCTGTGCTTGTCGTCGGTCAACAACAACGGCGCATTGAAGAATACCTGCTCTGCTTCCGCCGTGGAAACACCATGTTTCTCATTCTTGCGGGCATTGCCTTCATCCCAGTCGAAGCCTGTAATCCCGGCAAAATCAATCATGGATGTATATTATAAACATATACAAATAAACGCAAGAGGACGGGACAGTCAGTAAAAAGTCGGCGCTGGCGAGACGGCGCTATTCCGCTTCGGGCGGAATTTCCGGCTCGGGCAGGCGGCTGGCGAGCACCTTATCGACGCGCTTGCCGTCGAGATCGACGACCTCGAAACGCCAGCGTTCCCATGCGGCGCTATCGCCGGTCTGCGGCAGGCGGCCGAGCAGCCACATCACCAGGCCGCTGAGGGTGTGGTAACGCCCCTTGTCTTCTTCCGGCACGGCCTTGAGCGCCAGCCTGTCCTTGAGTTCAGGAATCGGGATCAGCCCGTCGAGCAGCCATGAGCCGTCCTCGCGCTGCACCGCCCAGGCATCTTCCTGCCGCCGCGGCTTGAATTCGCCGGTTACCGCTTCCAGCACATCCGTCAGCGTCACCAGTCCCTGCACCTCGCCATATTCGTCGACGACGATCACCATCTGCGTTCCGGATGCGCGGAAGTGATCCAGCAGATCCATGCCCGTCAGGGTTTCCGGCACGAAGACGGCCGGCAGCAACAAGGATTGCAGATCCACCTTGCCGCTCTTCAGCGACTGGTTGAACAACTGCTTGGTGCTGACGGTGCCGAGCACCTCATGCAACCCGCCGCGACAGACCGGAAAGCGCGAATGATCCGAATCGGCGACGCTGCGCAGGTTTTCCTCGACGGGCAACTCGATATCCAGATACACGATGTCGGCACGCGGAATCATCAGCGAACCGACCTGGCGGTCGTCGAGGCGGAAGACGTTGCGCACCATGTCGCGCTCCTGCCGCTCGATGACTCCGGCTTCCGACCCCTCCTCCAGCATCGCGTGGATTTCTTCCTCGGTCACGCTGGGCGCTTCCTGTGTCCGCATCCCCAAGAGGCGCAGGATCGTGTCGGTGGAAAAACTCAACAGGCGCACGAAGGGCCGTGTCACCACCGCTAGCGCGCGCATCGGCCGGGCGACCAGTCGCGCGACCCCTTCCGGATTCGACTGGCCGAGCCGCTTGGGCACCAGCTCGCCGATCACGATGGAGAAATAGGTGATGGTCACCACCACCAACACGGTCGCCAGGATCATGCTCACCTCGGCGTCCAGCCCCAGTCCGATCAGCCAGGTCGCCAGCGGCGCCGCGAACACGGCTTCGCCCACGATGCCGCTGAGGATGCCGATCGAGGTAATGCCGATCTGCACAGTGGACAGAAAGCGTGTCGGATCGTCATGCAGCTTGACGGCGACGGCCGCGGCGCTATCCCCATCCTCCGCGAGGCGGACGAGCCGGGCGCGCCGCGCGGTGACGAGCGCGATCTCCGACATGGCAAAGGCGCCGTTGAGCAAAATGAGCATGATCAGAAACAGAAGTTCCATGGCGGCGTTGAGGTGGTAAGCGCCGGGGCGCGACGGGGTGAATCATACCGTGCGGTAGTGATGGCTTGCCGGCAAGCAAAAGTCGGCGCTGACAAGACGGCATCGGCTCTGAAAAGGCTTCTTGATGCGCATGAAGGAATCCCGCCTGAGGCTCTCTATAATGACCGCGTGACCACCCTGCCACCCCTCCTCGACACCCTCGGCCGCCCGGTGCGCGACCTGCGCATTTCGGTCACCGACCGCTGCAACTTCCGCTGCGTGTATTGCATGCCGAAGACGGTGTTCGGGCGCGACTATCCGTTCATGCCGCGTAACGACTTGCTGTCATTTGAGGAAATCGCGCGGATCGTCCGCGTTTTCGCAGCTCGCGGCGTAAAGAAAGTCCGCCTGACCGGTGGCGAGCCGCTGTTGCGCCATGGCGTCGACAAGCTGATCGGCATGCTGGCGCTCATCCCGGACCTCGAAATCACCCTGACCACGAATGGTTCGCTGCTGTCGCAGAAGTCCGCGCTGCTCCGGGCCGCCGGCCTAAAACGCGTCACGGTGAGTCTCGATGCGCTGGACGATGCGATTTTCAAGCGCATGAACGATGTCGATTTTCCGGTCGCCAAGGTGCTGGAAGGCATTGACGCGGCGGCCGCTGCCGGCCTGGGACCGATCAAGGTCAACATGGTGGTCAAACGCGGCGCCAACGATCACGAGGTTCTGGCCCTGGCGCGCCACTTCCGGAACTCCGGCCATATATTGCGCTTCATCGAGTACATGGACGTCGGCAGCAGCAACGGCTGGAAACTCGACGAGGTCGTGCCGTCCGCCGAGGTGGTGCGCCGCATCGACGCGGCGTTTCCGCTCGAACCCATCGACGCGAACTATCCCGGTGAAGTCGCCCAGCGCTGGCGTTACAAGGATGGCGCCGGCGAGATCGGCGTAATTTCATCGGTGACGCGGGCGTTTTGCGACAGCTGTACGCGCATCCGGCTGTCCACCGAGGGCCAGCTCTACACCTGCCTGTTCGCCCAGTCCGGCCACGACCTGCGCGCCCTGCTCCGCGCCGACAAGGGCGATGCGGAGCTGGATGCCGCGATTGCCGGCATCTGGCAGGCGCGGGATGATCGTTATTCGCAACTGCGCATGGCGGCCACGCCGGGGCTGCGCAAAATAGAGATGTCTTACATCGGTGGGTAAAAACGCCCGCCCCCCTTCGCCCCCCTCGCGGGGGGTTCTTGACGGCTCGCTACGCTCGAAAATCACGGGGTGCGCCGATCAACCGTCGGTGCGGGTTGCGGCTGGCGCCGCGTGCCGCGTTTGCTTGGGGCGGCCCGGCGCAAACGCTGTATTTGACGTTAATCAGGTTACCGGACTGATTCTCGCCGGCGGTGAAGGTCGGCGCATGGGGGGCGCCGACAAGGGTCTGCTTTCGTTTCAGGGCAAGCCGCTCGTGGTGCAAGTGGTCGAACGATTGGCGCCGCAAGTCGGCGGCCTGTTGATCAGCGCCAACCGTAACCTCGATGCCTATGCCGCCCTCGGCTATCCCGTGCTCACCGATGCCCTGAGCGACTACCAGGGGCCGCTGGCTGGCCTGGCGGCGGGACTGGCCGCCTGCGCCACGCCGTGGCTCATCACCTGCCCCTGCGACTGCCCTGCCCTCCCCGCGGATCTGGTGCTCCGCCTGCTGGCCGCCGCTGAAGCACAGGGCGCGGCACTGGCGGTGGCGGCCACCGCCGATGGGCTGCAACCGACGTTTCAACTCTGCCGCCACGAACTGCTTCCCAGGCTGGAAGCCTACCTGGCCGCCGGCGGCCGCAAGCTCGGTACCTGGTGCAAGAGCCAGGGCGCCATCGAGGTCGTTTTCCCCGACCCGGACGCCTTCGCCAATCTCAATTCCCCCGGAGATATTGCGGCACTGGCGGGCTGACTTTCATGGCCCCCCACCCCCGGCCCCCGCCCCAAGGCGGGGGCCGAAGTTTGCTCGCTGCGCTCGTGGGATTACCCGGCGTCAAATTGCGTATTTCACGTTAACTCGCCAGAGGGCGGACAGCCTCCGCTCGACCTGGTGATAGAACAGCATGGCCGCCAGATTGCTCGCAACCCAGGCCACCAGGACGCCCAGCGCATTCAGGTGCGGGTCGTGCGGCGCCAGTCGATGAAAAGCCGCATTGATGATCAGGCAGACCGGAAAATGCACCAGAAACAGCGCGTAAGACATGCGGCCGAGACGGGTGATCAGTTGGTTGCCCAGACTTGCGCCGCTGGACCCATGCAGGTGCGCCAGCCCCAGGGCGAGCGCCACGATCAGGGCCACGGCGATGCGCGGACGAAAATCGAACCACAACGCCGTCACACCGATCAGGGTGAGCAGTAACAGGAAACGATAGGGCCGCGCCGAGCGCACCGCCCAACTGCTGCCGACGCCCAGTGCATAGGCGCCGAAGAAATACAGTGCCGTGGCATCCCAGGCATCGCGCTGGTTGAAAAAGAACAGCGAAGCGAGCGCGATAATCATAACCAGCAGCGGTCCGACAAAGTCGGCGCTGGCGGGACGGCGTTGCAGTCGCGCCGCGACCCACAGCAAGGCCACCAGCAGCGCATACAGCTGAAAATCGATCGCGATGTACCAGACGCCGGCCGAAAGCGCCTCGAAATCAAGCAGATCATGCAACAGAAACAGATGGGCGAAGAACTGCCAGAGATCGGGGGGCGAACCGAGCGAATCATGGGTCATCCACTGGCGCGCCAGCGCTGCACTGACGATCGCCAGCAACAGCGCAACGGCATAGGGGCCCGCCAGCCGCAGATAGCGCTGGATGATCAGGGAGAGCGGCGACCTGTCGGGCGGCAGGCCGCGCGGCGACAGGCTCTGGGCGGCAAGATAGCCAGCGACGGCCAGGAACGCCGCAACGGCATAACGGCCATATTCAGCCAGCCAGCCCTGCCAGCTACCCAACAGGGGCGAAGCGCTCGCGGCCACATCGCTCATCGGGCCGAACCAGGCCAGGTGATGCAGCACAATCAACTGCGCAGCAACGGCCTTGATGGTGTCGATCAGCGGCACGCGGGAATTGCTATGCACGCTGCACGCTCGAAACTCCGGGGACTTCGCCCAACACGGTGAGAATGCGCTGCAACTGGGTGGCACTGGCCAGTTCGACGGTGAAAGCCATGCGTGCCACACCGGCTTTCGACTGGGTATTCACCGCCGTGACATTCACCTTTTCTTTTGACAGCACATCGGAAATATCGCGCAGTAGCCCCTGCCGATCAGCCGCCTCGACGCGCAGATCGCAGGCATAGATGCTTTCGTGCTTGCCCCCCCAGGCGGCCTCGATAACCCGCTCCGGATTGCGCGCGGCCATGTTGCGGAAATTGGCGCATTCGACCCGATGCACCGAAACGCCGCGCCCGCGCGTGACAAAGCCGGCGATGGCATCGGGCGGCACCGGCTTGCAGCAACGGCCTTGATGGTGTCGATCAACGGCGCCCGGGAGTTGTCACCCACGCTGCACGCTCGCGACACCGGAAACCTCGCCCAACACGGTGAGGATGCGCTGCAACTGGGTGGCACTGGCCAGTTCGACGGTGAAAGCCATGCGTGCCACACCGGCTTTCGACTGGG
>JAUXNZ010000022.1 GCA_030682595.1 Rhodocyclaceae bacterium
TCTCGACCTTTCCGAGTTGATCAAGGAGATGGAAGAGAAGTTTGGCGTTTCCGCCGCTGCCGCGGCTGTTGCCGTGGCTGCGCCTGCCGCCGCTGCCGCTGCAGTGGAAGAGCAGACCGAATTCACCGTCATGCTGCTGGCTGCCGGCGAGAAGAAGGTTGAAGTCATCAAGGTCGTCCGTGCCGCCACTGCCCTGGGTCTCAAGGAAGCCAAAGACCTGGTTGATGGCGCTCCCAAGGCCGTCAAGGAAGGCGTTTCGAAGGCTGATGCCGAGGCTCTTCGCAAGCAGTTGGAAGACGCCGGCGCCAAGGTCGAAGTCAAGTAAGTTTGTTTGTAAGCTGGGCTGGCAGCCTGTTTTCAGGCTGCCAGCCCTTCTGCATTGGTTTTTTCTGAAGTTAAATTTTGAGCGGTTCAGGTTTTAGTGATCAACCATTCCGGCGATATACCGCACGAAATATGCGGATGGTTGCTCCCTGAATCCTGACTGTCGGAGCGAATATGGCCTACTCGTATACCGAGAAAAAGCGCATCCGCAAGAGTTTTGCAAAGCGGGCAAATGTGCTGGACGTCCCCTTCCTGCTGGCAACCCAGCTTGAGTCCTACACGCAATTCTTGCAGGTGGATATACCGCCGGCAAGACGCAACGTGCAAGGTTTGCAAGCCGCGTTTGCCTCGATCTTTCCGATCGTCGCGCACTCCGGTGTTGCCCGTCTTGAGTTCGTCGAGTATCGTCTGGGTGAACCAGCCTTCGATGTCAAGGAGTGCCAGCAACGGGGCTTGACCTTTGCCTCGCCGCTACGCGCGAAGGTGCGGCTGGTAATCCTCGATCGCGAGAGTAACAACCAAAAGATCAAGGAAGTCAAAGAGCAGGAGGTCTATATGGGCGAAATCCCGCTCATGACGACAACCGGCTCTTTTGTCATCAACGGCACTGAACGCGTGATCGTTTCCCAGCTGCATCGATCCCCCGGGGTGTTCTTCGAGCACGACAAGGGCAAGACGCACAGTTCCGGGAAGTTGCTCTTTTCTGCACGAATTATTCCTTACCGTGGTTCGTGGCTCGATTTCGAGTTCGACCCGAAAGACCTGCTGTTTTTCCGCGTCGACCGCCGCCGCAAAATGCCGGCAACGATCCTCCTCAAGGCCATCGGCATGACGGTGGAGCAGATCCTTGCTACCTTCTTCGAAACCGACAGCTTTCACTTGCTGAAGAAGGGTATCCAGTTCGAGGTGGTGCCGGAACGACTGCGCGGCGAGGTCGCCCGTTTCGACATTCATGACAAGGCCGGCAAGGTCATTGTCGCCAAGGACAAGCGCATCACCGGCAAGCATATTCGCGACTTGGCGGAAGCCGGCATCAAGAAGATCGCCGTTCCCGACGAGTTTCTGGTCGGCCGCGTGGTGGCCGAGAATGTCGTTGATAAAGAGACTGGCGAGATTCTCGCCAACGCCAACGACGAGATTACCGATAGCCTGCTGGCCAAGTTGTCGGAGTCCGGCGTTACGGAACTGAAAACGCTCTACATCAACGACCTGGATCGTGGCGGCTATATCTCCGCGACACTGCGCGCTGACGAGGCCGCCAATCAGTGGGCAGCCCGCGTGGCCATTTATCGCATGATGCGCCCCGGCGAGCCGCCGACTGAAGACTCGGTGGAATCGTTGTTCCATGGCCTGTTTTATGCCGAAGAGCGTTACGACCTCTCCGCGGTCGGTCGCATGAAGTTCAACCGCCGCGTCGGTCGCGCGGAGTTGGTCGGGTCGGGTGTCTTGTCCAACGAAGACATCGTCGATGTCGTGCGCATCCTCGTCGAATTACGCAATGGCCGCGGCGAAGTTGACGACATCGATCACCTGGGTAACCGGCGGGTCCGCTCGGTCGGCGAATTGGCGGAAAACCAGTTCCGCGCCGGCTTGGTGCGTGTCGAACGCGCCGTCAAGGAGCGGCTGAATCAGGCCGAATCGGACAATCTGATGCCGCATGATCTGATCAACGCCAAGCCGATCAGCGCGTCAATCCGTGAATTCTTCGGCTCAAGCCAGCTCTCGCAGTTCATGGATCAGACCAATCCGCTGTCCGAGATCACGCACAAGCGCCGCGTTTCGGCTCTTGGCCCCGGCGGCTTGACCCGCGAGCGCGCCGGTTTCGAAGTGCGCGACGTGCATCCGACCCATTACGGCCGCGTCTGTCCGATCGAGACGCCGGAAGGACCGAACATCGGCCTCATCAACTCGCTGGCGCTGTATGCGCGCACCAATTCGTATGGCTTTCTCGAAACCCCGTATCGCAAGGTCGATGGCAGCCATGTGACCAACGAGATCGAATTCCTCTCGGCCATTGAGGAAGGCAAGTATGTGGTTGCCCAGGCAAACGCCCAGCTTGACAAAAAAGGCCGCCTGACCGATGAGTTGGTCTCATGCCGTTTCAAGGGCGAGTTCGAGTTGAAGCAACCTGTCGATGTGCAGTACATGGACGTTGCGCCAGGACAGATCGTGTCGGTGGCCGCCTCGCTGATCCCCTTCCTTGAGCACGACGACGCGAACCTTGCGCTGATGGGCGCGAACATGCAGCGCCAGGCCGTGCCCTGCTTGCGTCCGGAAAAGGCTCTGGTGGGTACCGGTATCGAGCGCACTGTGGCGGTTGACTCGGGCACGGCGGTGCAGGCCCTGCGCGGTGGGGTGGTTGATTACGTCGATGCCAACCGGATCGTGGTACGCGTCAACGATGCCGAGACTGTGGCGGGCGAGGTGGGCGTCGATATCTACAACTTGACAAAGTACACCCGCTCGAATCAGAACACCAATATCAATCAACGTCCCATTGTCAAAGTGGGTGATGTGATTGCGCAAGGTGATGTGGTGGCGGATGGCGCGTCGACCGATCTGGGCGAGCTGGCGCTGGGGCAGAACATGCGCGTCGCCTTCATGCCGTGGAACGGCTACAACTTCGAGGACTCGATCCTGATTTCCGAGCGCGTGGTTGCCGAAGACCGGTTTACGTCGATCCACATCGAAGAGATGACTGTCGTAGCCCGGGACACCAAGCTGGGACCGGAAGAAATCACTCGCGACATCGCGACACTGGGCGAGGCGCAGCTTTCCCGCCTGGATGAATCAGGGATCGTCTATATCGGCGCCGAAGTCGAAGCCGGGGATGTTCTGGTCGGCAAGGTCACCCCAAAGGGTGAGACGCAACTGACACCCGAAGAAAAATTGCTGCGCGCCATCTTTGGCGAAAAAGCCTCGGATGTCAAAGACACCAGCCTGCGCGTTTCTTCCGGCATGACTGGCACTGTGATTGACGTCCAGGTGTTTACCCGCGAAGGGATTGAGCGCGACGTGCGCGCCCAGTCGATCATCGATGACCAGCTGAAGAGCTATAAGCTCGATTTGGCCGACCAGATGCGGATTGTCGAGCGCGACACGTTTGCACGGATCGAAAAACTGCTGACCGGCAAGCTGGCCAGCAAGGGGCCCAAAAAGCTGGCCAAGGGCGCCAAGATCACCAAGGATTATCTCGGCTCGATCGAGCATTACCACTGGTTCGACATCAGCCTGGCTGACGAAGAGGCTCAACAGCAACTGGAAAGCTTGCGCGACAGTATCGACCAGACGCGCAAGGATTTTGATGTTGCCTTTGAGGCCAAGAAGAAAAAGCTGACCCAGGGTGATGAACTGCCGCCCGGCGTGCAGAAGATGGTCAAGGTTTATCTGGCGGTCAAGCGCCGACTTCAGCCCGGCGACAAGATGGCTGGCCGTCACGGTAACAAGGGTGTCGTGTCGCGTATCGTGCCCGTTGAAGATATGCCGCATATGGAGGATGGCACGCCGGTCGATATCGTGCTGAATCCGTTGGGCGTTCCTTCGCGCATGAACATCGGCCAGATTCTTGAAGCTCATCTCGGCTGGGCAGCGAAAGGGCTTGGTCAGAAAATCGGCGAACTGTTGCGTCAGCACTCGGCGGTGGCCGAGTTACGCAAGCTTCTCGACAAGATTTACAACACCTCCGGACGTGGCGGCGACATTGGTAGCCTGACCGATGAGGAGGTTATCGAGTTGGCGGGCAACTTGGAAAATGGCGTGCCGTTCGCGACCCCGGTTTTCGATGGCGCCAAGGAGGAAGAAATTCGCGCCATGCTCGACCTGGCCTATCCCGCCGATGTCGCCACTCGTTTGAATCTGACAATAACCAAGACTCAGGCGATGCTCTACGATGGTCGCACTGGCGAGGCTTTCGAACGTCCGGTGACGGTGGGTTACATGCATGTGCTGAAATTGCACCACCTCGTGGATGACAAGATGCATGCCCGCTCAACGGGACCCTACAGTCTGGTCACGCAACAGCCGCTCGGCGGCAAGGCACAGTTTGGCGGTCAGCGCTTTGGTGAAATGGAGGTCTGGGCGCTGGAGGCGTATGGCGCCGCCTACACGCTGCAAGAAATGCTGACCGTCAAGTCCGACGACGTTACCGGCCGTACCAAGGTCTATGAAAATATCGTCAAGGGTGAACATGCGATCGATGCCGGCATGCCCGAATCATTCAATGTGCTAGTGAAAGAAATTCGCTCGCTCGGCATTGACATCGATCTTGAGCGTTTTTAATCATTCTCGACCCGCGACAGGAGTTAAACCATGAAAGCGCTGCTCGATCTGTTCAGACAAGTCACGCAGGAAGAGGAATTTGACGCAATTACCATCAGGCTTGCGTCGCCCGAAAAAATCCGCTCCTGGTCTTATGGCGAAGTCAAAAAGCCGGAGACCATCAACTACCGCACCTTCAAGCCCGAGCGCGATGGTTTGTTCTGCGCCAAGATATTCGGGCCGGTGAAGGACTACGAGTGTCTGTGCGGCAAATACAAACGTCTCAAGCATCGCGGTGTGATCTGCGAAAAATGCGGCGTGGAAGTTACGCAAGCGAAGGTACGCCGCGAGCGGATGGGGCACATCGAACTGGCCTCGCCGGTGGCGCACATCTGGTTTCTGAAGAGCCTCCCCAGCCGGCTCGGCATGGTTCTCGACATGACCTTGCGCGACATCGAACGTGCCCTGTATTTCGAGGCATTTGTGGTGGTCGATCCCGGCATGACGCCGCTGACGCGTGGTCAGTTGCTCACGGAGGATGACTACCTGGCAAAAGTCGAGGAATATGGCGATGAGTTCACCGCCGTTATGGGCGCCGAAGGGGTGCGCGAATTGCTGCGCACTCTCGACATCAAGCAAGCCGTTGAAACTTTGCGTGCCGATCTGGAGGCGACGGGATCCGAAGCGAAGATTAAGAAATATGCAAAACGACTAAAGTTGCTGGAGGGTTTCCTGCAGTCGGGTATCAAGCCGGAGTGGATGGTTCTCGAGGTGCTGCCGGTGCTGCCGCCCGACCTGCGTCCGCTGGTGCCGCTGGATGGTGGCCGCTTCGCCACTTCCGATCTGAACGATTTGTATCGGCGCGTGATCAACCGCAACAACCGTCTGAAGCGCCTGCTGGAACTCAAGGCGCCGGACATCATCGTGCGCAATGAAAAGCGCATGCTGCAGGAGTCGGTCGACTCTTTGCTGGACAACGGTCGCCGCGGCAAGGCCATGACGGGCGCCAACAAGCGCCCCCTGAAGTCGTTGGCCGACATGATCAAAGGCAAGGGCGGTCGCTTCCGCCAGAACCTGTTGGGCAAGCGGGTAGACTACTCGGGCCGCTCGGTCATCGTGGTCGGTCCGCAACTCAAGCTGCACCAATGCGGTCTGCCGAAGAAAATGGCGCTGGAGCTTTTCAAACCATTTATCTTCGAACGCCTGGAGAAAATGGGAATCGCCAGTACCATCAAGGCTGCCAAGAAGGAGGTTGAGGCTGAAACCGCGGTGGTTTGGGATATTCTCGAAGAGGTGATCCGCGAGCATCCGGTCATGTTGAACCGTGCGCCGACGCTGCACCGTTTGGGCATCCAGGCCTTCGAGCCGACCCTGATCGAGGGCAAGGCCATCCAGCTACACCCCTTGGTGTGTACGGCATTCAACGCCGACTTCGACGGCGACCAGATGGCCGTGCACGTGCCGTTATCGCTCGAGGCGCAAATGGAGTGCCGCACGCTGATGCTGGCGTCGAACAACGTGCTGTCGCCCGCCAACGGTCAACCGATCATCGTGCCCTCGCAGGACGTGGTGCTGGGCCTTTACTATGCAACTCGCGAAAATGCGGCTGGCAAGGGTTCGGGCAGCATGTACCCGGATATTGCCGAGATCACGCGCGCACTGCAATTGCGTCACCTTGATCTGCATTCACGCATTCAAGTGCGCATCAAGGAATACGAGGTTGACGGCGAGGGCTGGAAAGAAAAAGTTACGCGCTATTCGACCACTGCCGGTCGTGCGCTGCTGTCCGAAATCCTGCCCAAGGGCTTGCCCTTCAAGGTGATCGACAAGCCGCTCAAGAAAAAGGAAATCTCCAAACTCATCGACGAGAGTTTCCGTCGCTGCGGCCTCAAGGAAACCGTCGTGTTCGCCGACAGGCTGATGCAGGCAGGCTTTACGTTGGCGACCCGCGCCGGCATTTCGATCTGTATCGATGACATGCAGGTGCCGCGGCAGAAGCAAGGCATTATCGAAGCCGCAGAAGCCGAAGTAAAGGAGATTGAAAAACAGTACACCTCCGGTCTGGTGACTGTTGGCGAGCGCTACAACAAGGTAGTTGATATCTGGGGGCGCGCGGGCGATCAGGTTGCCAAGGCGATGATGGACCAACTCCA
>JAUXNZ010000042.1 GCA_030682595.1 Rhodocyclaceae bacterium
TTACGGCGGCAGACGTTTCGGCTATAGTGCGCGCCTCAATTTGCGCCCGTAGCTCATCTGGATAGAGTACTTGGCTACGAACCAAGGGGTAGGGAGTTCGAATCTCTCCGGGCGCGCCAAAATATCAAGGGGTTAGCGAAAGCTAGCCCCTTGTCAGTTCACGGCGCGGAGCTGGATCGTAGCTGCATTCCGCCCGCATCTGGAATAATGCCCAGGCTCCGCGCCAAAAGATTCTCCGATGACCCATTCCCGCGCCGTGTTCCTGATGATTCTTGTCACCCTGCTCTGGAGCATGGCCGGCGTGGTGACGCGGCATCTGGACGCCGCGCGGGGCTTCGAAGTGACCTTCTGGCGCAGCGCCTTCAATGCGCTGGCGCTGGCCGTGGCGCTGACCTGGATGCGCGGCCCGGCGCTGTGGCGTGAACTGCTGCATTCACCACGGGTCGTGTGGGTGTCCGGCATTTGCTGGTCGATCATGTTTACCGGATTCATGATGGCCTTGACGCTCACCTCGGTGGCCAAGGTGCTGGTCATGATGGCGCTGGCGCCCTTGATAACGGCACTGTTCTCCCGCTATTTTCTGAACCATCGCTTGCCGTATCGCACCTGGTTCGCGATTGCGGTGGGCGGTTTCGGCATTGCTTGGATGTTCGCTCAGGAAGCCCGCGCCGGAATTCCCCTGCTGGGCGCCGTGGTCGCCCTGAGCGTGCCGATTGCCGCCGCGGTCAACTTCACGACACTGCAGTACGTCGGCCACGGCAATGGCGAACCCGATGACGCCGCTGGCGTGCCAGCGCAAGACATGTTGCCCGCCGTGCTGATCGGCGCACTCATTTCCGCCGCCGTTACCCTGCCTTTGGCCTGGCCGCTGCAGGCTTCGGCGCATGACATGGGGCTGCTCGGCTTTCTCGGCGTGGCGCAACTGGCGCTACCCTGCCTGCTGCTGGTGCGTCTGAGCCGCGTTTTGCCGGCCCCGGAAATTGCCTTGCTGGGTTTGCTCGAAGTGATTTTCGGTATTGCCTGGGTCTGGATGTGGGCCGGCGAACGACCCACCGACAATACCCTGGTGGGCGGCACACTGGTTCTCGGCGCGCTGGTCTTCAACGAAGCGCTGGCGCTGCGCCAACGGCGCGCCATTGCGGCGGCCGCGACCGCTTGAAAGCGGTCTCTTTGCTTTTGTTACCTACGTGCAAACAGAATTCGAGTCGTCTTTGGCATAACAAGTGTTTTATATAAGACATTAAAAATACTGTTTGTTGGCTTGTTCGTGAAGTATTTATACTGCACTGCATCACGAACATGTACAGGGCGCAATCTTGTACGTGCATTCTGAAGGGGCAGCAAGCCGCCCCTTCTCCAAGTTGGCCGGGACACCCCCTGGCCGCACCGTGGTGGTTGCCGAGGCACATACCCGTAAGGCGTGTGCCTCGGTTGCCCGACGAAAGTTCGCTCTGCGTTTCTTCGAAGTTCCGGCCCTGGTGACCGGGTTGGTCCGCGGGTGGTGTTGGTGATTATGGTGCGCTGCGGTAGCGCGCCGATCTTTGGGGTGTCTATCTTCCATGGAAGCGATGTCGAGTCTGGCGGTGGCAAGCGGCTTCATGGCCGTGCTCGGGATTGCCCTCGCGGGGCTCCTGGCGCTGGCCAGCCGCAAGCTGTTCGTCTACGAAGATCCGCGCATCGAGCAGGTCGAGGATCTGCTGCCCAAATCGAATTGCGGAGCCTGCGGCATGCCGGGTTGTCGGGGCTTTGCCGAAAAGGTGGTGACCGGCGAGGTGGTGCCGGCGCAATGCACGGTCAGTTCCATGCAGCAGCGCAAGGACATCGCCGACCTGCTCGGCGTGGCGGCCGGCAGCATCGAGAAAAAAGTGGCGCGACTGGCCTGTGCCGGCGGCAAGCATGTCGCCTATACCCGCGCCCGCTATGCCGGCCTCAAGAGCTGCCGCGCGGCAGCGGTGGTGGGCGGTGGCGGCAAGGAGTGCGCCTGGGGTTGTCTGGGCCTGGGTGATTGCGAGGTCGTTTGCAGTTTCGATGCGCTGCACCTGGACGAGCATGGCTTGCCCAGGGTAGATGCCGACAAGTGTTCGGCTTGCAACGATTGTGTCGAGGTTTGTCCCAAGGGCCTGTTTTCTCTGGAACCGGTCAGCCGCCGCCTCTGGGTGGCCTGCAAAAATCGTGCAGACGGTGACACGGCCGAGGCGTCCTGCGAGGTGGCCTGCACCGCCTGCGGCAAATGCGTGGCCGACGCGCCGCCTGGCTTGATGCATCTCGATGGAGAACTGGCGGTCGTCCGCTACGAACTGAATGTCTGGGCCACCCAGGGGCCCATCGAACGTTGCCCCACCGGCGCCATTGTCTGGTTCGCAACCCCCAACCAGGCAGTCAAGGGCGCGGTCGCCAAAAAAATCCTCAGGCAGGATGCCCTGCCGCAATTACATTGAATTGCACTGAATTTTCCAGGAGCTTGTCATGTTAAAAAAACTCTTCCAGTCCGCCCAGGCCAAATCCAGTGCAGCGGGCAGTGCCGCCCCGAAATATCCTGGCATCCGCGATGCCGTCGATGGCAACACCGCCGTCATCCA
>JAUXNZ010000245.1 GCA_030682595.1 Rhodocyclaceae bacterium
CCTTGCCGATGCCGACGTTGTCGCCCGGATGGAACTGTGTGCCGCGCTGGCGCACGATAATATTGCCAGCCGGAACCAGTTGTCCGCCGTAACGCTTGACGCCCAGTCGCTTGGATTCCGAATCGCGGCCGTTCCTGGAACTGCCGCCTGCTTTTTTGTGTGCCATGGTGAGCTCCTGATCTGAATCTGGCGGGGCTAGATACTGAATGCGCCGATTTCAAGTTCGGTATAGTTTTGCCGGTGTCCTTGATGCTTCTGATAATGCTTGCGCCGCCGCATCTTGAAAATGTTGATCTTGGGATGGCGGCCTTGTGAAATGACCTTGGCAGTGATCGTGACGCCGGGCAACAGGGGGGCACCGATTTTCACGGTATCGCCAGCGCCGACCATCAACACTTGATCCAGGGAAATTTCAGTGCCCACATCTGCCGGTATCTGTTCTACTTTGATTTTTTCGCCAGCGGTAACACGATACTGTTTTCCGCCGGTTTTTATGACCGCATACATGTTGGACTCCAAAAATAGTTCTAAAGAACCGGCTATGATAGTGGCCAAGCCCCGCCAGGTCAATAACTACGTTTATTCATTGACTCGCGACAACCGCGCTCCTACCATCCCCACCCCGATTCTGGAAGTGCCGCCGTGAACCTTTCCGCCATTTATTCCCTGATCGCCAGCGACATGCAGGCCGTGGACGCCGTCATCCGCGAGCGTTTGTATTCCGACGTGCCGCTGGTCCGGCAGGTTGCCGAATACATCATCGCGGGTGGCGGCAAGCGCATGCGCCCGGCGTTGCTGTTGCTGTCGTCCGGTGCGGTGGCTTATCCGGGGCGGCAGCACCTTGAGCTGGCCGCCGTGGTCGAATTCATCCATACCGCCACGCTGTTGCACGATGACGTCGTCGATGAATCGGCCCTGCGCCGCGGCCGGGACACGGCCAACACCGAATTCGGCAACGCCGCCAGCGTGCTGGTGGGTGATTTCCTGTATTCGCGCGCCTTCCAGATGATGGTCGGCGTGGGCAGCATGCGCGTCATGCAGGTGCTGGCCGATGCTACCAACATTATTGCCGAGGGCGAGGTGCTGCAATTGATGAATTGCCACAACGCGGCTATCGATGTCGAGGACTATTTGCGCGTGGTACGTTACAAGACCGCCAAGCTGTTCGAGGCGGCGGCGCGTCTGGGCGCCATTCTGGGCGATTCCACCCCCGCCATCGAGGCGGGCCTGGCTGATTATGGGATGCACCTGGGAACGGCCTTCCAGATTGTTGATGATGTGCTGGATTACTCGGGGGAAGAAGGCGAGATAGGCAAGCACCTGGGTGATGATCTGGCCGAAGGCAAGCCAACCCTGCCGTTGATCCATGTCATGCGGCATGGACAACCCGCCCAGTCTGAACTGGTGAAGAATGCACTGGAGCAGGGCGGGCGCGCGGCTTTTCCGGAAATCATCAAGGCGGTGCAGGCCACTGGCGCCCTCAATGTGGCCATGGAAGTCGCACGCGGTGAATCGGAGCGGGCCAAGCAGGCATTGACCGCGTTGCCGGATACGCAATACCGGGAGGCTCTGATACAATTGTCGGAGTTTGCAATTACGCGACGTCATTGAGCGGGCGATCATGCCCGGTTGCAGTCCCGATTGGGCGGCGCGTTGGTTTGTGACAAGTTCGGGGTGTAGCTCAGCCTGGTAGAGTACTGCGTTCGGGACGCAGGAGTCGGAGGTTCGAATCCTCTCACCCCGACCAGCAAATTGGAAGCAAAGGGCAGACGTGTTCAAGGTAATCCTGCTGATTCTGGCCATCTTGCTGGTCTACTGGTTTTTTTGGGGCCAGCGGAAGAAAAATCCCGCAGATAGTTCGGCGGACAAAAGCGCCCCGGCGAGCCCCGAGAAAATGGTGATTTGCGCGCACTGCCAGCTGCATGTGCCGGAGAGCGAGTGCGTGATGGCCGATGGGCGTCATTACTGCAGCGACGAGCACGCCCGACTTGGCCAATCCTGACGCCGCAGAACACCCGGTTTCCCCGCGCGCAGAGCTGTCAGGTACGACGGATTCGCAGAACGAATCATTCTGGCGTCCCCTTGAATATTTCGCCTACTACCGACTGATCGTTGCGGGTACCTTCCTTGCGGCGACGGTATTCACGCAGGAATGGTTGCACGTCGGGACGCAGGATCCCCGGTTGTTTTTCTGGACCAGCGCGGTCTATCTTTTTGTCGCGATTGCCCATCTGGTAGCGCTGGCCCGGTGGCGTCAGGCGTTCAACCTGCAACTCAATGTGCAGGTAATCGGCGATATCTTTTTCCTGACCTTGCTGGTGTTCGCCAGCGGTGGCGGGAAAAGCGGGATTTCGATGTTGCTGCTGGTGGTGTTGGCCGGTGCCGGTCTGGTCGGCCAGGGGCGCATGGTTTTGTTCTATGCGGCTGTGGCAACCCTGTTTTTGCTGCTTGAGCAGTCCTATCGCGTGCTGGCCTATCAAGGAGCTGTCGAGGATTTTTTGCGCACCGGGCTAACCAGCATCGGGTTTTTCGGCTCGGCGATCACCGCCCGCCTGCTGGCGCTGCGGGTGGTCGCCAACGAGGCGCTGGCCCGCAAGCGCGGTCTCGACCTGGCCGACCAACTGCGCATCAACGAGCAGGTGATTCGCGACATGCAGGATGGCGTACTGGTGATCGATGCTGCCGGTCGGGTGCGTCAATCGAATCCCCAGGCCGCTCAACTATTGGGGCTTGCCGCTCCCCTCAACGCGGCGGGTCCGGCGGGCGCTGTCTCCAAATCACGCGGCGAGTCGGCTGACGCCGTCCCGCCAGCGCCGACTTTGGCAGCCTGCGCGCCCGCCCTGGCGCAGGAGTTCCTTATCCGGCGCCAGCGCGGCATCGAGTCCGAAACGGTGATCCAGGCACCGCATAGCGGGCGCACCCTGCGCGCACGTTTTTTGCCGCCGGGGGAGGGGGGCAATGCGCTGATCTACCTGGAAGATGTCGGTCGTCAGCAACAAAAAGCGCAACAGATGAAGCTGGCGGCATTGGGTCGCCTGACGGCCAACATGGCGCATGAGATTCGTAACCCGCTGGCCGCGATCAGTCATGCCGCGGAACTGCTGGCCGAAGAGCCACCGAGCCCGGGGACGGAGCGCCTGACGCGCATCATTGGCGATAACACGCAACGACTCAACCGGTTGGTGGCGGAGACCATGGAACTGGGGCGGCGTGATCGCGTCAGTCCCGAGCAGATCGACATGGAAAGCTTTATCCGTCAGCAGGTGGAAGAGCTGGTGTTACAGGATGCGAGCAGCGCTGCCCGGATTAAAATTGAGCTGCCCGGAAAATTTTCGCTTTGTTTCGATCGAGGGCATTTGCACCGGGTAATTGCCAACCTGTTGAGCAATGCCTTGCGCTACGCCAGCGCCGCACCCGGCGCGGTGCGCATCCTGGGGGAGCAAGGCAAGTTCGCCAACCGTTTCAGCTTGCACATCATTGACGACGGACCGGGCATCGACGAGACGGCAAAGAGCCAGGTGTTCGAGCCGTTTTTCACCACCAGCGCTACCGGTACGGGGCTCGGACTCTATATTGCCCGTGAGCTATGCGAGGCCAATGGCGCGCGCCTCAGTCTGCTTGAAAACACACCTGGCGCACATTTCTGCCTATCATGCGCAGCGTCATGCCAAAGCTAGAGCCCAAAGCCAATGCAGATCTGACCGGCCACCTGCGGGTGCTCGTCGTCGATGACGAGGCGGATATCCGGGAATTGCTGGACATGACGCTGGCGCGCATGGGCCTGGCCTGTGACTGCGCCGCCACCGTGGCGGAGGCGCAACAGTACCTGTTGGACAATACGTATCGGCTCTGCCTGACCGACATGCGCATGCCGGATGGCGACGGGCTGGAGCTGGTGCGGCATATCGAGGCCGAGTGTCCCGCCTTGCCGGTGGCGGTCATTACGGCGCATGGCAGTACCGAGAATGCCGTTGCCGCGCTCAAGGCCGGCGCCTTTGATTATTTGTCGAAGCCGGTTTCCCTGGCGCAATTGCGTGCTTTGGTGAAATCGGCACTAGCCCTGCCCGAAACCAAAACCGCCGACGCGCCGCAGGGCCAAGAACTATTGGGTTCATCGCTCCCCATGACCCAGGTGCGCGCACTGATTGGCAAGGTGGCGCGCAGCGAGGCGCCGGTTTACATCTCCGGAGAGTCAGGCAGCGGCAAGGAACTGGCGGCACGCCTGATCCATCGTCAAAGCGTGCGCGGCGACCGGCCGTTCGTTGCCGTGAACTGTGGCGCGATCCCGGAAAACCTGATGGAAAGCGAGTTTTTCGGTTATCGCAAGGGGGCGTTTACCGGCGCCGAAACCGAGCGCGATGGCTTTTTCCAGGCCGCCGACAGTGGCACGCTATTCCTTGACGAGGTCGCCGATCTGCCCCTGGCGATGCAGGTCAAGTTGTTGCGCGCCATCCAGGAAAAGCAGGTGCGTCGGGTTGGCGCGACTGCCGAGGAACCGGTCAATGTGCGCATCATTTGCGCCACGCACCAGAATCTGCGGCAACGGGTGGACGAAAACAAATTCCGCCCAGACCTGTTTTTCCGCATCAATGTGATCGAGATTCGCATGCCGGCGCTGCGGGAGTGCAGCGACGATGTGCCCGATCTGGCGCGCCGCATCCTGGATCGGCTGGCCGCCGCCAGCGATCAGGCCGCGCCGCCCATCACCGCGCGCGCGCTGGCGACGCTGCGGGACTATGCATTTCCTGGCAATGTGCGCGAACTGGAAAATATTCTTGAAAGAGCGCTGGCACTCCATGGCAATGGCGCCATCGATGTCGCTGACTTGCAATTGCAGCCGGAGAAAGTCGGCGCTGGCGAGACGGCGCCAGTCGGCGCGCCATGGAATCATGAGACGGCGCCAGCCGACGCGCCGCGAAAACTGGAAACGGCGCAGGAGACGGCGGAGTCTGGCGGCCGGCCCTTGCAGGATTACCTCGATGAGCAGGAACGCAAGGCCATCCTCGATGCCTTGCAAAAGACACGCTTCAATCGCACCGCGGCGGCGCGCATTCTTGGCGTGAGTTTTCGCTCGTTGCGCTATCGCATGGAACGGCTGGGCCTCAATGACGCTGCCGGTTGAAGTTGACTGGCATGTCGATGCGGGCGGCTGGCTGGTTGGCTGCGCGCGGGTGGATAGCCCGAATCATGACCCGCGGCCAGCGGGGGAGGTGATCCGCCTGATCGTCATCCATGCCATCAGCCTGCCTCCCGGCCAGTTTGGCGGAGATGCGGTAGTTGAATTTTTTACCAACCGGCTTGACCCGACCAAGCATCCCTATTTCGCCACGCTCGTTGGCCAGCGCGTCTCGGCCCATTTTTTCATCCGGCGCGATGGCGCCGTGACGCAGTTCGTGTCCTGTCATGACCGCGCCTGGCATGCCGGCATTTCGTGCTGGCGGGGGTGCGAACGCTGCAACGATTTTTCACTGGGCATCGAACTTGAAGGCACTGACCACACCGATTTCGCAGCCGCGCAGTATCGGACGCTGCAGCACTTGCTGACCGCCTTGCAGCGGCATTCCCCCGGTGCGGCGATTGCCGGGCACGCTGATATCGCTCCTGGCCGCAAGACTGATCCGGGGCCGCATTTCGACTGGTCGGGCGTGGTTTCACTGCAACGCGCGGCGCTTGGTTAACATGCCGCGCGCAAATTATCTTGCATTAAAAAAAACGACCCACTAGCATTAGTGCCCAAAGGCCGTTGACCCACTACATCTAGTAGGTCGCATCGGTAGGCGGCCGTCACGGAGGGTGCATGCAGGAAGACGCGAGGCGTACGTTGAACAACCGGATTGAATCGCCGTTCCGGCCGCGCTCCGTCCCTCCGTGCCAGTGTGCGCGCCGGCTTGCCCGCCCGCCCTCTCCTCTTCAAGTTTTCCGCGCGCCTGCCGCAAACACAGGGATGGGCTATGAAAGCGCATGAATTCATCGATTCCGGTCCGCCGGCGTTGCTGAATAATCCGTGCTGTTGTAGGCGGGTTGTTGGTTGTTCTTTCCTCAAACTTTGTGTAACGGAGGTTCAATATGGCTGAAGAGAAGAAAGTCAAGAAGCCGGCGGCGGTGAAGAAAACTACAGCTGCCAAGCCGGCGGCAAAAAAAGTTGCCGCCAAACCGGCGGTAAAGAAAGCTGCTGCGAAGCCGGCTGCCAAGAAGGCCGCGCCGAAGAAAGCTGCTGCGAAGCCGGTCGCCAAGAAGGTAGCCGCGCCGAAGAAAGCCGCTGCGAAGCCGGCCGCCAAGAAAGTCGCACCGAAGAAAGCTGTCGCGAAGCCGGCTGTCAAAAAAGCCGCAGTTGCGAAACCTGCAGCGAAGAAAGCCGCACCGAAGAAAGCCGCACCGAAGAAAGCTGCTGCCCCTGCGGCGGCGCCTTCGACCGCCGCCACGCCCGGTCTCAAGTCGGCGCTCAATCCGGCGGCTGCCTGGCCGTTTCCTACTGGCTCGCGTCCGTCCTAAACCGGGCGACGCTTCGTCGGTCAAGGCTGGTGGCTGCCCCGCGCAGCCCCCAGCCTTTTTAATTTCCGCAAAGCGCTGACGGTTGTGGCATCAGCCGCCGCCGAAATAGCGCTCCATGCGTTCCAGCCCCGCGGCTAGCTTTGCGGCCTCAACGGTGTAAGCGAAGCGCATGTGCGCCGCAGGCGCATTGGCGCCAAAATCCAGGCCTGGCGTTGCCGCCACGCCGGCTTGTTCGATGAGCTTGCCGGCTAACGCCTGGCTGTTCCTGTCCAGTGCGCTGCTGTCGGCATAGATGTAAAAGGCCCCTTGTGGTTCGCTGCCGACGCGAAACCCCAGTTTCCGCAAACCTGGCAACAGCAGATCGCGGCGGGCGCGAAATTCCTCGCGCCGCGCTTCCAGAATGGCGATGGTTTCCGGGGCAAAGGCCGCCAGTGCGGCGTGTTGTGCTGGCGCCGAGGGGGCGATGTAGAGGTTCTGCGCCAGCTTCTCGATAGCGCGCACCAGGTGCACCGGAACCACCAGCCAGCCGAGGCGCCAGCCGGTCATGCCAAAGTATTTCGAGAAACTGTTGATGACGATGATGTCGTCCGAGAGCGCCAGCGCGGTGGTGGCATCGACGCCGTAGGTCAGTCCGTGATAGATCTCGTCGACGATCATCGCGCCGCCGCGCGCGCGCACCGTCTGCCAGAGTCGGGACAACTGCGCCGGTTCAATCAGGGTACCGGTCGGGTTGTTGGGCGAAGCCACCAGCAAACCGCGGGTTTTCGCCGTCCAGCCAGCGCCGACTTTCTCGACTGTCGGCTGGAAGCCGGTGGCGGCTTCGACGTTGAGTGGGCGTGGTACGCCTTCGAGCAGTCGCACGAAGTGGCGGTTGCAGGGGTAGCCGGGATCGGTGAGCAGCCATTCGTCGCCGGGGCTGATCAGGGCGCCCAGCGCCAGCAGCAGCGCACCCGAAGCGCCGGCGGTGACGACGATGCGCGCCGGATCGACAGTAACGGCGTAGCGCGAGGCGTAGAAGCCGGCAATGGCTTCGCGTAGTTGCGGCAGACCCAGCGCGTGGGTATAGAACACTTGGCCACCGGCAATGAAACGCTGCGCGGCGTCGATGACCGGCTGCGGCGTCGGAAAGTCGGGTTCGCCGACCTCCATGTGGATGATGTCGCGGCCCTGCGCTTCGAGTGCCTTCGCTCGCGCCATCAGTTCCATGACGTGGAAGGGTTCGATCCCGGCCATGCGGGCGGCTATTTTCATGTGCGAACTCCAAAGATAAGCGGTCGTCCGATTGTTGCAACGGCCGGGGCATTTTAGTGCCCGTAAAAGCATAAAATGCTCCGACCCAATCCAACCGAGCTGGAGAAGCCAAAATGGACGAAGCCCTGCGCCGTGCCGCGCTTGAATATCATCGCCTGCCGCGCCCCGGCAAGATTTCCGTAACCCCGATCAAGTCGCTGGCCACCCAATCCGATCTGTCGCTGGCTTATTCGCCCGGCGTTGCCGCGGCCTGCGAGGAGATCGAACGCGATCCGGCCACTGCTGCCCTATACACTTCGCGCAGCAACCTGGTGGCGGTCATCACCAATGGTACCGCCGTGCTGGGGCTGGGCGATATCGGCCCGCTCGCCGGCAAGCCGGTGATGGAAGGCAAGGGGGTCTTGTTCAAGAAATTCGCCGGCATCGATGTGTTCGACATCGAGATTGCCGAACACGACGCCGACAAACTGGTCGACATCATCGCCTCACTCGAGCCAACCTTCGGCGGCATCAACCTCGAAGACATCAAGGCACCGGAATGTTTCCTCGTCGAACGCAAGCTGCGCGAGCGCCTGCGCATTCCGGTATTTCACGACGACCAGCATGGCACGGCGATCATTTCCGCCGCCGCGGTGCTGAACGGGATGCGCGTTGTCGACAAGAACATTGGCGCGGTCAAGCTGGTTTGTTCCGGGGCCGGCGCTGCCGCCATCGCTTGCCTCGATCTATTGGTGAGTCTCGGTATTGATCGCAACAAGGTGTTCGTCTGCGACAGCAAGGGCGTGATCCATAGCGGCCGCGACAAACTCGACGAATCGAAGGCGCGTTACTCGCAGGTGACCGAGGCGCGGACGCTGGCCGATGTGATGCCGGGCGCCGACATCTTCCTCGGCCTGTCCACCGGCGGTGTTTTGAAGCCGGAAATGGTCGCCGGCATGGCGGAAAACCCGCTGATCCTGGCGATGGCCAACCCCGATCCGGAAATTCTGCCCGAGGACGCCCTCGCCGTGCGGCCCGACTGCATCATCGGCACGGGTCGTTCGGACTATCCGAACCAGGTCAACAACGTGTTGTGCTTCCCGTTCATGTTTCGTGGCGCGCTCGACGTCGGTGCGACGACAATCAACGAGCCGATGAAGATCGCAGCGGTGAAGGCCATCGCCGACCTGGCCCACGCCGAGCAGTCGGAAGTGGTGGCCGCGGCCTATGGCAATGCCAACCTGAGCTTTGGCCGTGATTATCTGATTCCCAAACCCTTCGATCCGCGCCTGATCCTCACGGTGGCGCCGGCGGTGGCGCAGGCCGCGATGGATTCCGGGGTGGCGACGCGCCGCATCGAGGACATGGACGCGTATCGCCAGCAGCTCAACGAGTTCGTCTACCACTCCGGCTTTGTCATGAAGCCGGTGTTTACCGCGGCCAAATTGCAGCCGGCGCGCATCGTGTTTTGCGAGGGTGAGGACGAGCGCATGCTGCGCGCCGCACAGGTCG
>JAUXNZ010000056.1 GCA_030682595.1 Rhodocyclaceae bacterium
TTGGCCATGAAAAAAGCCAGCCTGCGGGCTGGCGTTTTTTGCCGACAAAGAAAACGATTACTTCTTCTCTTCGGCAGGTGCGGCAGGAGCTGCGGGCGCGGCAGCCGGGACAGCAGCGGGAGCGGCAGCATCAGCCGGGGCGGGAGCGGCAGCGGGAGCCGGAGCAGCAACAGGCGCGGGAGCGGGAGCGGGAGGGGCTTCTTTTTTGCCGCAGCCAGCGAGGGCCAGCGCGGCCAGGGTCAAAACGAGGAGGGAAATTTTCATGGGGAAAATCCTTTCGAAGAGTTCATGGGAAGTTGTTTGGCAGCTAGCCAAATAGGATTGTATATCAGTCGATCCTGATGTGTCTCGTTACCGAATCGTGACTTCCCGGCGGAACGTTTATTGATCCGCGCTGCCTAGAGACTTTAGCCAGTAATCTGCCCAGCACAGGGCAGCTTCGAGATGGCTTGCCGCCGCGGGACTCAATCCCTCGCCCAGTTCGAAACGCTCGCCTCGAATGGCGAGCAAGTGGCAGGGGGGTGGCCTTTCTTTGTGGAGATCGACATAGACCTGCATGACCGATTGCGGGGTGATGGCGTGGGTGCTGAAGCTGGCGTCGTGCCTGGGTGTTAGCAGGCTTGTGCCGAAGGGCGCCAAGGCGGAAAGGCTGGCGTCGACGAAGAGGATGTGCTGCCGGTTTTGCAGGTCAAGGGCATGCTCAACCTGCAGCTGGAAGTCGGTGAGGCACTCGACATCCGGCAGGCCAAGCGACTCGACGCGCTCGACGAACAGCGGGCCGAGCGCGTCATCCCCCCGGCTGGGGTTACCCCAGCCGAAAACGAGTATCGGTGCGGTCAAGGCATGCCTGGCTCAAGGTGTTGCAGGACTGTCGTCCAGGTTGCGTGTCATGCGCTGGAGCGCCGTCCCGTCAGCGCCGACTAATTCGACTTCCAGTGGCATCTTGCCGAGGGCGTGAGTGGCGCAGGAGAGGCAGGGGTCAAAGGCGCGGATGGCGACCTCGATATGGTTGAGCAGACCCTCGGTAAGATCACGGCCATCGAGGTATTGTTTGGCCACCACGCGGATCGCTTCGTTCATCGCCTGGTTGTTGTGGGTGGTGGAGACGATGAGGTTGGCGCGGATGACTTGATCGTTCTCGTCAACGCGGTAATGGTGGATCAGGGTGCCGCGTGGCGCCTCAAGGACGCCGACGCCGCGTTCCTGACGTTTGCCGCTGGCCATCAGTTCATTGCCGCAGATGTCGTCATCATGCAGCAGGTCCTTGATCACCTCGGCCGCATGGAGCATCTCGATCATGCGCGCCCAGTGGTAGCCGAGCGTGGCGCCGGTCGCGCTACCGTTGTCGAAAGCCATGAACTCGCTGCGTTCCTTGTCGGCCAGCGGCGTCGGGATGAAGTCGCACTGCGTTACGCGCGTCAGCGGGCCGACGCGGTACCACCCGGTATCCGATGAACCCATGGCGTTGAAGAAGGGAAACTTCATGTAGCTCCAGGGTTTCACATCCTCGGAGATGACATCCCAATAATGGCTGTAGTCGAAGTGGTCGAACAAGGTGCCGCCATCGGCACGCCGCGCGCGCAGGCCGCCATGGTACAGATCCATGGCGCCATCGGCGCGCACCAGTCCCATGCTGTGCGCGTTGAAGCGGCCAAAGGCGTTGTAGAACGCCAGGTTTTTCTCGAACAGTTGCTTGATCAAATGTACTGCGTCGCGACTCCAGACGACCATTTGATAAATCTCTTTTTGCAGCGTGGCGCGTTCCGCGGCGGTCAGCGACTTGTTCACGCCGCCGGGAACCGAACCGGTGCCATGGACGCGCTTGCCGGCCGTCATGCGAATGACTTCCTGGCCATATTTGCGCAGCAGCACGCCCTGCTTGGCGATTTCCGGATAGGCGGCGATGACGCCGACGATGTTGCGCTGCGCTACAGCGGAGTCGAAACCGAACAACAGGTCAGGTGATGACAGGTGGAAGAAGTGCAGGGCGTGCGATTGCAGGATCTGGCCGTAGTGCATCAAGCGGCGGATCTTCTCGGCGGTGGGCGTCAGCGTGGCGCCGACGATCTGGTCCATCGCTTTCGAGGCGGCCAGGTGGTGCGAGACCGGGCAGATGCCGCAGAGGCGCTGCACCATGACCGGGACTTCCCAGTAGGGACGGCCTTCGATGAACATCTCGAAGCCGCGGAATTCGGTGATGTGCAGGCGCACCTGCTGGACGTGGTTGTCATCATCAAGCAGCAGGGTGACCTTGCCGTGCCCTTCGACGCGCGAGACCGTATCGATGGCGACGCGTCTGAGGTTTTCGGGGTGGGGAGCGGTTTCCAGTTCAAAGGGCATGGTCAAGTCTCCCGAAGGGCGTCCCGGGGGCGACGGCGCCCCCCGTGGGGGCAGCGAACGTAGTGAGCGTGGGGGCCATGTTTCTCTCTCAATCGTAACGAATCAGGCCGTGGCCGAGGTGCGGGGTGCGGCCATCCAGGAGGTCGGTGAGAAACTTCCAGATGGCATCGCCGGAGGGCGGACAGCCGGGCAGGAAGTAATCGACATTGACCACTTCATGAATCGGATGTACCTGGTTGAGTGGCAGCGGCAGTTCAGGGTCGTTGGGGATCCGTGTGCCGGGGGCCAGGCCTTCCTCGGTAACATAGACCGCGGAGAGGATGTCGCGCAGGTCGAGATGATTGCGCTGCGCGGGCAGGCCGCCGTTTACGGCGCAGGCGCCCAAGGCGATAAGAATCTTGCAATTGGCGCGAAATTCGCGCAGCACGTGGATGTTTTCCGCATTGCACAGGCCGCCTTCGATGATGCCGATGTCGCAGGGGCCGCAGTGCTTGATGTCGGTGAAGGGCGAACGGTCGAATTCGATGAGTTCGAGCAGGTCAAGGAGGCGCTCGTCGATGTCGAGAAAGGACATGTGGCAGCCGAAGCAGCCGGCGAGGCTGGTCGTGGCGACCCGCAGTTTGGCTGGTTTGCCTGGCGTGTTCATGGCTGTTCTCCCTGGGCTGCCGCTACCGGCTTGAATTCATCGACGTGCGCCGAGATCGGCGCGTCATCGAAACGGCGCGCCCCGATCGGCACGGCAAAGCCCTTGCGTTTTGGCAGAATGACGCCGACCGGGCAGACCTGCGCGGCCTTGTCGACAAGGCTGAAGTTGGTGTCGGCCAGCCGGCCGGATTCGGCATTCACCACCAGGTGTTTATTGATGCCGCGGCCGGAGAGGGCGAAGACGAATTTCTTGTCCACCTCGGTGCTGGCGCGAATGCACAACTCGCAGAGGATGCAGCGGTTGAAATCGAGGAGTGCGTCGGGGTGCGAGGCATCCACCGGCCGGGTCGGATAGAGCAGGTTGAAGCGAGGCGTCATCACGCCCAGTTCGTAACCCAGGGACTGCAACTTGCAGAAGCCGCTCTTTTCGCAAGACGGGCAGAAGTGGTTGCCTTCAACCAGCAGCATCTGCAAGAGGGTGCGGCGCTTGTCGAGGATCTCGGGGGTGTTGCTTTCAACCTCCAGGCCCGCGGCTGCCGGCGTGGTGCACGAAGTGGCCGGGCGCCCGTTGATTTTCACGGTGCACAGCTTGCAACTGCCATGCGGACGGAACTCGGGGTGGTAGCACAGGTGCGGGATGAACACGCCAGCGGTCAGGGCGGCCTGCATCACGCTCTGGCCGGGCGTGAAGGAGATTTCCTGGTCGTCGAGAAGAAAGGTTTGGATGGCGCTGCTCATTGCGCGGTCTCCGCATGGGTTTCCAGATGGGCGCCGGCATCGTCGCGCCCCGTCATCTGACGGGCTTGCGAGAGTGCGGCATCGAGGTCGAAGCCGGGCACGAACTTGAGCAGCTTGAGGCGGCGCTCGTAGGCCGGGCGGAATTTCTCCAGCGTGTAGAGCAGCGGATTGCAGGCGGTGTGGCCGAGGCCGCAATGCGCCGAGGTTTGCAGCACGCGATTGAGATGGAAAATTTCGTCGATATCGCTGCGCGTGCCGTTGCCATCGGCGATCTTGTCGACGAGGTTTTTCAGTAGCGTGGTGCCGACCCGGCAGGGCGTGCAAAAGCCGCAGGATTCATGGGCGAAGAAGTGCACGAAGTTGCGCACCACCTCGAAAATGTCGCGCTGTTGATTGAAAATCATGAAGGCGCCCGCCGTGGGCACGTCGCCGAAGGCGATGCGGCGGTCGAATTCGTCGCGATTGAGGCAAACGCCCGAAGGGCCGGAAACCTGCACGGCCTGCGTGTCGCGGGCGCCGCATTCCTCGAGCACCTGGCGCACGGTGACGCCGAACGGATACTCGTAGATGCCGGGGCGTTCGCAATCACCCGAGACCGAGAGAATCTTGGTGCCGGTGGAACGGGCCGTGCCGAAACTGCGATACCAGTCGCCGCCTCGGAACGCGATCAGCGCGGCGGCGGCGAAAGTCTCGACGTTGTTCACGATGGTCGGCTGGTTGAGGAAGCCGTGAGTGACGGGGTAGGGCGGACGATTGCGCGGTACGCCGCGTTTGCCTTCGAGTGATTCGATCAGTGCCGACTCCTCGCCACACACATAAGCGCCGGCGCCCAGGTGCACCTCGATATCGAAGTCGAAGTCCGCGCGTCCCAGGATGTTCGCGCCCAGCAGTCCCTGCGCGCGTCGGCGGGCCAGCACCGCGTTGAGCGGCTCCAGCAGATAGCGATATTCGCCGCGCAAATAAATGAAGCCCTTGCTGGCGCCAATGATCCAGGCGGCGACGGTCATGCCTTCGATCACCAGATCTGGCTGGCGCGTTAGCAACACCCGATCCTTGAAGGTGCCGGGCTCACCTTCGTCGGCGTTGCAGACAACGTAGCGCGTGGGCTTGTCGCCATGACCGGGGGCGTTGTGGCAGGCTTCCCATTTCAGTCCGGTCGTGAAACCCGCGCCGCCGCGGCCGCGCAGTGCGGATTTCTTGATTTCTTCCAGAGTGGCCGAAGCCCCGATGTCGCTGGCTGCCATCGATTCATGCCACGAGCGCTCGCTGAAGGAGGTTTCGATCGCTGCGGTCGACGCGCCGCGCGCGAAGCTGGTGCGCAGCGCCTCGCCCGGTTCCATGGTGTTGGCCAGAAGGATATCGGCGCGGCGGATGTTATCTTCGATCCTGAACCACTCCGCCGGCCATGCGTCCAGCGGCGTCTGGCTCTGGAAGAGTTCGACCATTTTCTCGACCCGTTCCGCCGTCATGTGCGTGATGGCGCGATAATTGACCAGGATGGCCGGCCCTTGGTCGCACATGCCGGTGCACGACGTGGTGTCCACGCTGACCAGACCATCCGCCGAAACGCGGCCCGGTTCGAGCCAGAGCTTCTCGCACATGATCCGCATCAGGTCCATGTTGCCGAGCATGCGGTCGGTGATGTTGTCGCTCCACAGGACGCGGTAGCGACCCCGTGGTTCGATGTGGAAGAAACTGTAAAAGCCGGCGGTGCTCTCCACCCGGGAACGGGGCCAGTTGATGCCCGTGGCGATGGCGGTGAGGGTCGCCGGCGAGAGCCAGCCTGCCATCTCCTGAATTTCGCGCAAAATCTGCATCAGGCGCGTACCGTCGTTGCCATGGCGCTTTAGCACCATATTGATTGCATCGGTGTGTTCCATCAGTCCCCTCTTGTTGTGCGCTGCGACATCGAGACGATGCGCATGTTATTCTTGGACCTCTTTGGTCATGTTGCGCTGGATCAAATTGTCGATGCGGCTACGCTGGCGTTCGCTCGACAGCCGATACTGCTGATAGAGGAATAGAATCCCGCCGCATCGCTTTCGGAAGAACCCTCATGTGCCTCGCCATTCCTGCCCGTGTCGTCGAACTGTCCGATGAGGAAACCGCCACCGTCGATCTCGGCGGGGTAAAGAAGGTGATCTCGCTGGCGCTGGTCGAGGATGTCGCCGTCGGTGATTACGTGATTGTGCACGTCGGTTTCGCGCTCAGCAAACTCGATGCCGTGGAGGCAGAAAAGACACTCCTGCTGTTCGCCGAGATGGGCGCGGCGGTGGCCGCGCAGGATGCCCTGACGCAAGGCACCGCGGCTTGAAATACATCGACGAGTTTCGCGACGGCGAGTTGGCGCGCGGACTGGCGGCGGCCATCGCGGCGGCGGCACAGCCGCAGCGGCGGTATGCCTTCATGGAGTTCTGCGGCGGCCATACGCACGCGATCTCGCGCTACGGCGTGACCGACCTGCTGCCGGCCGGCGTGCGCATGGTGCATGGGCCGGGCTGTCCGGTCTGCGTGCTGCCGATCGGCCGCATCGACATGGCCATCGAACTGGCGCTGCGGCGCGGCGTCATCCTGTGCAGCTACGGCGACTGCCTGCGCGTGCCGGCCTCCGACGGTCTGTCGCTGCTGAAGGCGAAATCGCGCGGCGGCGATATCCGCATGATCTATTCTGCGGCGGATGCGCTCAATATCGCCCGCGACAATCCGGAGCGCGAGGTGGTGTTCTTCGCCATCGGCTTCGAGACGACCACGCCGCCGACGGCGGTGGTGATCCAACAGGCCGCGCAGGCAGGCCTGAAAAATTTCAGCGTGCTGTGCTGCCACGTGCTGACGCCGGCGGCGATGCACTGCATCCTCGCTTCGTCCGAAGTGCATCTCGATGGCTTCGTCGGTCCGGCACACGTCTCGACCGTGATCGGCAGCCGGCCTTATGAAGTCTTTTCCGAGCAGCATGGCAAGCCGGTGGTGATCGCCGGCTTCGAACCGCTCGACGTGATGCAGGCGATCTTGATGCTGATCCGGCAGGTCAACGACGGACGCAGTGAAGTCGAAAACGAATTTACCCGCGCGGTGACGCGCGCGGGCAACCTGAAGGCGCAGAGGCTGGTCGATGCCATTTTCGAATTGCGGCCAAGCTTCGAATGGCGCGGCCTGGGCTCGATCGAAAAGTCGGCGCTGGCGATACGGCATGAATTTGCAGCGTTCGATGCCGAGCAGCGCTTCGGGCTCGCCTACCGTGTCGTGCCCGATCACAAGGGCTGCGAGTGCGGCGATATCCTGCGTGGCGTCAAGGAACCGCGTGCCTGCAAGCTGTTCGGCACCGTCTGCACGCCCGAGAATCCGGTCGGCTCCTGCATGGTGTCTTCCGAGGGCGCGTGTGCGGCGCACTACTCTTTCGGGCGCTATCGAGATACGCCATAAAGGTTAGAAGCTACGCCATTAAGGGTAGAAAATAATTCTATCGCGGTTGACCCTCGTCAAAAGTCAGTACTTCTAAGGTGGCTATAAAGTCGGGCATAACTGACCACAAGGGAGTGGAAGTCATGAGCGCATCGATCTTCGATCTCGACAGAGATAGTTTCACCGTTGCCGAAAAGCGGTTGCGCATGCCGCGGCGCGAATTCCTGCAGTTCTGTACCACCGTGGCGGCGACTCTCGGCCTGCCGGCCGGCGCCGCAGCGGCGGTGGCCAAGGCGGTCGAATCCGCCAAGCGTCCGTCGGTCATCTGGCTCCACTTCCAGGAATGCACGGGCTGCTCCGAATCGCTGTTGCGCGCCGAGCATCCAACGCTTGAGAAGCTGATTCTCGACGTCATTTCGCTCGACTACCACGAGACACTGATGGCGGCGGCCGGCCACCAGGCCGAGGCGGCGCGCAAGGCCTCGATGGAAGCCAACAAGGGCAAGTACATTCTCGTCATCGAGGGTTCGATTCCCACCAAGTTGAACGGCATCCACTGCAAGGTTGGCGGCCATACCGCCATCGAGATGACCAAGGAATGCGCGGCCGATGCCGCGGCGGTGATCGCCATCGGTTCCTGTGCTTCGTGGGGCGGCATGCCTTCGGCCGATCCGAACCCGACCGGCGCATCCAGCGTCGCCGAGGTGCTCGGCAAGCCGGTCGTGACGATTCCCGGTTGCCCGCCCAACCCTTACAACTTCCTCGCCACGGTGGTGCATTTCCTGACCTTCGGCTCGTTGCCAGCGGTCGATAAGCTCGGCCGACCGTTGTTTGCCTATGGGCGTCTGATCCACGAGAACTGCGAACGCCGCGCGCACTTCGATGCCGGCCGCTTTGCGATGCAGTTCGGCGACGCGGGCCATCGCAAGGGCTACTGCCTGTACAAGCTCGGCTGCAAGGGGCCGGAAACCTGGGCCAACTGCCCGACGCTGGGCTTCGGCGACGCCGGCGAGAGCAACTGGCCGGTCGGTTGTGGCGCACCCTGCTTCGGCTGCAGCGAAAAGGGCGTCGGCTTCACCAAGCCGATTCACTCCATGGCGAAGATGGCCAATGTAACGCCGCCGCTCCAGTATCCGCGCATCGAGGAGCGGATCGGCGAGGGCTCCAGCTTCGCGAGCGCGGCGGCACTTGCCGCCATCGCCGGCGCGGCAGCAGGCGGCGCGGCGATGCTGGCGAAGAATCTTGGCTTGTCGCATCAGGCCGCCGAACAGGAAAAGAAGGGCGGCCAGAAACCCAAAGCGGAGGTGTGAGATGAACTCCCGACGCGATTTTCTCAAGCGTGCCGTTACCGGTGCCGCAATGGTCGGCGTTGGCGCGACGGCATCCGGTGCCGCGCTGGCGCGCGAAACCTACAAGGTGCCGCCGGGAGGTCTGGGCCTGCTCTACGATGCGACGCTGTGCGTCGGCTGCAAGGCCTGTGTGGCGGCGTGCAAGGAAGCCAACGGCAATCCCCCCGAGTTCAATACCGTCGATCATTTGTGGGACACGCCACTCGATACCAGCGGGTATTCGTTCAACATCATCAAGATGTACCGCAACGGCACGATGGAAACGAAGGATGCCGAGAAGAACGGCTACGCCTTCATGAAGACCTCCTGCCTGCACTGCGCCGACCCGAGCTGCGTGTCGGCCTGCCCGGTCTCGGCGATGATCAAGAATCCCGTCACCGGCATCGTCACGTACAACCCGGACAAGTGCATCGGCTGCCGCTACTGCGTGGCGGCCTGTCCGTTCGGCATCCCGAAATACCAGTACGACGATCCGCTCGGCCGCATCGGCAAGTGCGAGTTGTGTGTCCATCGACACAAGGATGGCCATTATTCTGCCTGCGCCGAAGTCTGCCCGACCGGCGCGACGTTGTTTGGCAAGACCTCCGACCTGCTGGCCGAAGCCAGGCGGCGCCTCGCCCTCAAGCCCGGCGAGATCACCACCTATCCGCGCGGCCGGCTCGGCGATGCGATGGCGCCTGGTGTCAATTGGCGCGTTGAACCCGACCAGACCTACGAAGGCGCGGTTGCCAGCTATCAGCAGCACATCTACGGCGAGACGGAATACGGCGGCACGCAGGTGCTGAAGCTTTCCGGCGTGCCTTTCGAGAAGGTCGGCATGCCCAAGCTGCCGCCTTATTCGTCGGCAGCGACTTCGGAGACGATCCAGCACACCCTGTATGGCGGATTGATCATGCCGGTTGCCGTGCTCGGCGTGTTGGCCTGGGTGGCCAAGCGCAATGTCAAGCCGGATGAAGGAGATCAGTCATGAGCGCCGTATCAAAAGTTCATGGGCATCACGCCAGGCCCGCCCCCGTCGGCGGACCGCTGCTTAACGCGGTGACCCTGACGGCGGGCATCCTGATCGCCATCATGGCGGCGATCCTCGTGGTGCGGTTCTTCTATGGCCTCGGCAGCGTCACGAACCTGAACGACGGCTATCCGTGGGGCATCTGGATCGTCGTCGACGTGATGATCGGTTCGGCCTTCGCCTGTGGCGGCTTCTCCGTGGCGATGCTGGTCTATATCTTCAACAAGGGCGAGTATCACCCGTTGGTGCGACCGGCGTTGCTGGCCAGCCTGTTCGGCTACACCATCGCCGGCGCGGCGGTGATCGTCGATCTCGGCCGCTGGTGGAACGTCTGGAACATGTACTGGCCCTGGTCGGCGAACCCGAACTCGGTGATGTTCGAGGTGGCCATTTGCATCACGCTCTACGTCCTCGTGATGTGGATCGAGTTCGCGCCGACCTTCTTCGAGAAATTCGGCATGGACGCGGCCAAGCGTCGGCTGTCGAAGATCATGTTCATCATCATCGCGCTGGGTACGCTGCTGCCGATGATGCACCAGTCCTCGCTTGGAACATTGTGGGTGGTGCTCGGCTCGCAGGTGCATCCGCTCTGGCAGACGCCGGTCGTACCATTGCTGTTCCTGCTGACCGCCATCATCATCGGCTACGCCGTGGTGCTGTTCGAGTCCTGCGTGGCGTCGTCGGCTTACCGGCGCAGCATCGAGATGCACCTGCTGACACCGCTGGCCAAGGTGATGCTTGGCCTCGTCGCGGTCTACATCGTGGTGCGTTTCGCCGATCTGGTCTGGCGCGGCGCGCTGGGGCTGGCCTTTGGCCTGACACTCGAAGCCGTGATGTTCTGGTTCGAAATGGCCTGCTTCATCGGCATCTTCCTCGTTATCGGCACCGAAGCCCAGCGGCGCAATCCCGCCCGCCTGTTCGTCGGCGGCATCATCATCATGCTGGGCGGTGCCCTGCTGCGCATCAACGGCTTCCTGATCGGCTACGACACGGGCGGCGGCTACCAGTACTTCCCGTCGCTGACGGAAGTGCTCGTTACCGTCGGCATGTTCGCCATCGAGGTAGTCGGTTACATCATCATCACCCGCCGCTTCCCGGTCCTGCCCCGGGAAGAAGCCCACGCCTGATTGCTGGAGAACAACATGAGCACAAGAATTACCGTCGATCCCATCACCCGTATCGAAGGCCACCTGCGCATCGACGTCGATGTCGATGGCGGCAAGGTGAGCAAGGCGTGGTCCTCCGGCCAGATGTGGCGGGGCGTCGAACTGATCCTGCAGGGCCGCGATCCGCGCGATGCCTGGACGATCACGCAGCGCATCTGCGGGGTATGCACGACCGTGCATGCGATCGCCTCGGTGCGCGCGGTGGAAAACGCGCTGCAGCTCGAAGTGCCGCTCAACGCGCAATACATCCGCAACCTGATCATCCTCGCGCATGCGGTGCATGACCACATCGTGCACTTCTACCACCTGTCGGCGCTCGACTGGGTGGACGTCACCTCCGCGCTCAAGGCCGATCCCGACAAGACCGCGGCGCTGGCCGAAAGCCTGTCGTCGTGGAACCGCAATGGCAAGCACGAGATGCGCGCCGTGAAAGAACGCCTCGCCGGCTTCGTCGGCGGTGGCCAACTGGGCATCTTCACCAACGGCTACTGGGGCCACCCGGCAATGAAGCTGCCGCCGGAAGTCAATCTCCTCGCTGTCGCCCACTACCTGCAGGCGCTGGAAGTGCAGCGCAGGGCGAACAAAATCGTCAGCATCCTCGGTGCCAAGACGCCGCACATCCAGAACCTTGCCGTCGGCGGCGTGGCAAACCCGATCTCCACCGACTCGCAATCCGTTCTGACGGTGGAGCGCCTGCTGGCAATCAAGGGTTATATCGACGAGCTCGCCGATTTCGTCAAGAACGTTTATCTCATCGACGTGGCGGCGATCGGCGCCTTCTATGCCGACTGGACCAAGTACGGCGCGGGCGTCACCAACTACCTGTCCGTGCCCGACCTGCCGCTCGACACCAAGGGCACGCAGTTTGCGCTGCCCGGTGGCTACATCGACGCGGGCGACGTATCGAAGTTCAAGCCGATCACCAGCTTCAACGACGACTTCTGGGGCAAGGGCGTCGAGGAGTCGGTCAAGCATTCGTGGTACGAGGATGGCAACAAGAAGCCGCTGCATCCCTATCAGGGCGAGACCAAGCCGAACTACACCGACTTCCAGGATGCCGGCAAGTATTCCTGGCTCAAGTCGCCGACCTTCTATGGCAAGCCGGCGCAAGTCGGGCCGCTCGCACACGTGCTGTGCATGTTCGCCGCCGGCCACGAGCCGACCAAGAAGTACGCGACACTCGCACTCGACACCGTGTCCGCGCTCGCCAAAACCAAGGTCGGCATCGATGCCTTGCACTCCACCATCGGTCGCCATGCCGCCCGTGCCGTGCGCTGTGCCGTGATGGTCGACCAGCTCGCCGATCAGTGGGGCCTGCTCATCAACAACATCGCCAAGGGCGATGTCAAAACCTTCAACCCGCCGGTGTTCCCGAAGGGCGAGTCGATGGGCGTCGGTTTCCACGAAGCGCCCCGTGGCGTGCTCTCCCACTGGGTCGTCATCGACAACGGCAAGATCAAGAACTACCAGTGCGTCGTGCCCTCGACCTGGAATGCCTGTCCGAAGAACGAGAAGGACGAGATGGGGCCCTATGAGGCAGCGCTGATCGGCAACCCGATCGCCGATCCCGAGAAGCCACTCGAAGTGCTGCGCACGATTCACTCTTTCGATCCCTGCATCGCCTGCGCGGTGCATCTGACCGACAAGGAAAACGAGCAGAACGTCACGATCAAGGTTGTCTGAAAATGCGCCCCCATCCCCCCAGCCCCCTTCCCGGGAAGGGGGAGACTGGCGGTTCGCTGCGCTCGAAAAGGCTGCCATGAAGGTCGTGGTGCTGGGCGTCGGCAATACGATCCTTGCCGACGAAGGGGTGGGTGTGCGCGTCGTCGAGGCGCTGGAGCGCGAATACACGGTGCCAGCGGGGGTGACCGTGATCGACGCCGGCACCTCGGGCATGGAAATGCTCGAGGACCTGTCCGACCTCGATTTCCTGCTGGTCGTCGATGCCATCGCCGCCGGCAAGGCGCCCGGCGAACTGGTGCAACTGCGTGGCGACGCGGTGCCGGTGTTCTTCCGTCGCAACCTCTCGCCCCACGGCATCGGCCTCTCGGATGTGCTGGCATCGCTCGAATTCCTCGGCGCCGAGCCGAAGGAAACCGTCATCCTCGGCGTGCAGCCAACCTCGCTGGATCTATCCACCGAACTGACGCCGACCATCGCCGCGTGCGTGCCGGCACTGGTGGCGCAGGTCGTTGCCGAACTCACACAGCGCGGCCTTGCGCCGACGCGCCGCTGAAAGTCGGCGCTGGCAGGACGGCACATGTTCGCGGAAAACCCTAGCGCGCAGGTCGAGGCGACCTTCCGCCGCATCCAGACCGAACGCATGGCAGGGCTGCCGCTGCTCAATCCGGTGCTGGAAGTGGCAGCGGTGGGTTTCGCGCGCCATGGCAACGACTGGCGCGGCGTGCTGGTGACGCCGTGGTGCATCGACCTGTTGCTGGTGCCGGCGAGAGCAGACTGGACGGTTCCCGGCCCGCACGAGCGCGTGTTCCGGCAATACGCCTCGGGCAATTTCGCCTTCCTGCCGAATCACGAGGACGGGCTGGGCGATTACCTGATCTGCGCGCTGATCCACGACATGAACCGGTTCCCCGATCAGGAATCCGCGTGCATGACGGCGCAGGCCTGCTTGATCGCGCTGGATCTCGCGCCCGTCCAGCCGGCAGCCGATCCCGCCGCGCCCGGTTCGTCTTCCCGCCGGAAATTTCTGTCGCTGGGCAGCTAGAATCCTGACATGCATGAAATGTCGCTCGTCGAGGGCGTGCGCGAACTGATCGAGGATGCCGCGGCGCGCGAGGGCTTCAGTCGCGTAAGTAGTGTGCGGGTCGAGATCGGCCAGTTGAGCGGCGTCGAACGCGAGGCCTTCGAGTTCTGTTTCGACCTCGCGATGCGCGGCGGCATCACCGACGGTGCGCGGCTCGAAGTGATCGCCACGCCGGGCCGCGGCCGCTGCCCGGACTGCGGCAGGGAAACGGCGCTGGCGGTCGTCTATGATCCATGCGAACATTGCGGCGCGGTGCCGGTGGCCGTGATCGGCGGCACGGAGATGCGCGTCATCGACCTTGAAGTGGAGTGAACGACATGTGTACGACTTGCGGTTGCGGCGAAGGCGAAACGAAGATCGAGGGCGATGATCTGCATCATGCCCACGAACAAACTCACACGCATGCGGACGGCACCACGCATAGTCACGCGCACGGCCATGACTATCGACCTGCCCAAGGTGAAAGCCGGCGTGTCACGCTCGAACGGGACATCCTGGCGAAGAACAACGCCTATGCCGCGCAGAACCGCGAGCGCTTCGCCGCGCAGGGCATCCTCGCGCTGAACCTCGTCTCCAGTCCCGGTTCGGGCAAGACGACGCTGCTGGTGAAGACCATCGAGGCGCTGCAAGGCAAACTGTCCATCGCGGTCGTCGAAGGCGACCAGCAGACCAGCCACGACGCCGAGCGCATCCGCGCCACCGGCGCGCCGGCCGTGCAGATCAACACCGGCAAGGGTTGTCACCTCGACGCGCACATGGTTGGCCACGCACTGGAGCAGCTGCCACTGGCCAGGGGCAGCGTGCTGATGATCGAGAACGTCGGCAACCTCGTCTGCCCGGCGGCCTTCGACCTCGGCGAGGCAGGCAAGGTGGTGATCCTTTCCGTGACCGAAGGCGAGGACAAGCCGCTCAAGTATCCGGACATGTTCCGCGCCGCACGGCTGATGCTCGTCAATAAATGCGACTTGCTGCCCTATCTGCAGTTCGACGTCGACCAGGCGATCGCCTACGCGCGCCGCGTCAATCCGCTGATCGAGGTGATCCGCGTCGCGGCGACGACGGGCGAGGGCATGCCAGCCTGGTTCGACTGGATCGTAAAGGGCGCCGCCGCTGTCCGTGGTCAATGAGCTGACTGAGGCCCGGCGCATTCGCGTCACGGGGGTTGTCCAGGGCGTCGGCTTCCGGCCCTTCGTCTGGCGGCTCGCCAGCGAACTCAAATTAAACGGCTGGGTGAAGAACGACGCGGCCGGCGTCGAGATCCATGCGGAGGGCCGGAACCTCGATGTCCTGATCACCCGACTGAGAAGCGAAGCGCCACCGCTGGCCCGCGTCGATGCGGTCACGCTGCAACCCGCCCAGGTCGAGAGTCATGCCGGCTTCATGATTGTCGAAAGCACCGGCGGCAAGGTCAGCACGGCGATCGGCCACGACACCGCGCCCTGTGCCGCCTGTCTCGCGGAATTGTTCGATCCGGATAATCGCCGCTACCGCCACCCCTTCATCACCTGCACGCATTGCGGGCCACGCTACACGGTGACGCGCCGTTTGCCCTATGACCGGCCGCAGACCAGCCTCGCACCCTTTCCATTCTGTCCGGACTGCCAGCGCGAATACACCGATCCGGCCGATCGCCGCTTCCATGCCGAGACGACCTGCTGCCCGAACTGCGGACCTCGGCTGCAACTGCTGGACGCCGCCGGCCAGCCGATGGCGGGAGACCCCATTGCTGCTGCGCTGGCATTGTTGAATGCCGGCAAGATCGTCGCGATCAAGGGGCTGGGCGGCTTCCATCTGGCCTGCGACGCACGCAATGCCGCAACGGTTGCACTGTTGCGCGAGCGCAAGCAGCGCGAGGAAAAACCCTTCGCGGTGATGCTCGGTGCCGTCCTGTCAGCGCCGACTTTCGCGGTATTGACTGCCGATGATGTTGCGCTGCTGGAATCATCGGAACGCCCCATCGTGCTGTTGCCGAAACAGCCGGCGGCCGATGCGCTGCTGGCAGGTGTCGCGCCCGGCCTGGGCGAAATCGGCCTGCTGCTGCCGGCGACGCCGATCCAGTGCCTGCTCTTTCATGACGCACCTGATCTTGTCTTGGTGATGACGAGCGCCAATCCACATGGGGAGCCGCTGGTGATCGGCAACGACGAAGCCCTGCAGCGGCTGGCCGGTAGCGCCGACGCCTTCCTGCTGCACGACCGTGACATCGTCGTGCGTTGCGACGACAGCGTGCGCAGAGTCGATGGTTTCGTCAGGCGGGCACGGGGCTATGTGCCGCGCGCGATCAGGCTCCCCCACCAAGTGCCATCAGTGCTGGCGGTGGGTGGCTGGTTCAAGAACACGATCTGCGTCACGCGTGGCAACGAGGCGTTTGTTTCGCAGCACATTGGCGATCTCGACAACGCCGCCGCCTGCGGTTTCTTCGAGGAAACGGTCACCCACCTGCTGCACATCCTCGATGTGACGCCGGAAATCGTTGCGCACGATCTGCACCCGGACTTTCACTCGACGCGCTTCGCCGCGGCCTTTGCGGCGGAACGCGGCATCCCCGCACTCGGCGTACAGCACCACCATGCCCACATCGCCGCCGTCTGCGCCGAGCATGGCGTGACGGAACCAGTGCTTGGCCTTGCACTCGATGGCATCGGCTTGGGTACGGGGGGTGCCGACGGCACCGCGTGGGGTGGCGAATTGCTGCGCGTCGAGGGTCCGAGCTTCGAACGCCTGGGGCACTTGCGACCACTCGCGCTGCCCGGCGGCGATGTCGCGGCGCGCGAGCCCTGGCGCATGGCGGCGGCGGCCTTGCATGCGCTTGGACGCGGCGACGAAATCGTGCGGCGTTTTGCCGATGAGCCAGCCGCGGCGACCTTGTTGAAGATGCTGGAACGTGGCATCCACTGTCCGCAGACTTCGAGTGCCGGACGTCTGTTCGATGCAGCGGCCGGCCTGCTCGGCGCATGTCGCCGCACGAGCTTCGAGGGGCAAGCAGCAATGCTGCTCGAAGGACTGGCAGCCCGGCATGGCCCGGTAGCCGCGCTTGCCGGCGGCTGGCGCAGCGAGGCGGCGAACTGTCTCGATCTGTTACCGGTGTTTGCTTATCTCGCAGATTGCGAGGAAGCCAGCGGCGGTGCAGCGCTGTTTCATGCCACGCTGGCAGCGGCGCTGGTTGACTGGGTGGCCGGCGCCGCGGTGCGGACAGGCATCCGTCACGTTGCCGCTGCCGGTGGCTGTCTGCTCAACCGCTTGTTGGTGGCGGCGTTGCGGGCCGGTTTGGCGGCACGCGGTCTGACACTCATGGAGGCGCGTACATTGCCCCCCAGCGACGGTGGTCTTGCGCTGGGGCAGGCTTGGGTTGCGGCTAATGCGTCTAATGCGGCTAATGAGTGCCGCCAGCCCTGATGTTGTACGCAAGCCCCGAACCTGGTGACAGGAAGGGCTGACGCGCACAGAAGCCCTGATTGATCAGAGCCCCTTGACTGCCGCGGAAAGACGGCTCTTGTGACGTGCCGCGGCGTTCTTGTGAATGATGCGCTTGTCGGCGATGGAATCGATGATGCACTG
>JAUXNZ010000058.1 GCA_030682595.1 Rhodocyclaceae bacterium
GAAGTGCGCAAGGCGTTCAACCAGGGCAAACACAACGAGTTCTGGGCGCTGGACGGCATCAATCTCGGTATCGAGGCACACCGGGTCACTGCGCTTTGCGGCCCGAGCGGCTCGGGCAAGACTACCTTGCTGACGCTGATCGGCTGCCTGGCGCGGCCGACCAGTGGGCGCGCGCGCTTCAAGGGCGAGGACATCTCCGGCCTGCCCGAGCGCTTCCTGACGCAACTCCGCCGCCGCAGCTTCGGCTTTGTCTTCCAGCAGTTCAACCTGATCCGGGGCCTGTCGGCCGAAGAAAACGTCATGCTGCCTGCCGCGCCCAGCGGCCTGCCGCAACAGGTGGTGCGCGCCAGGGCCGCCATGCTCCTCGATCGGCTGCGCCTCGCCCACCGACGCACGGCGCGCGTCGAATGGCTCTCCGGCGGCGAGCAGCAGCGCGTCGCCATCGCCCGGGCGCTGATCAACGACCCGGAGGTATTGATCGCCGACGAGCCGACCGCCAACCTTGATACAACGCTCGCCAGGGAGTTTCTCGCCATCCTCGAAAGCTTTGCCAGCGAGGGGCGGACGGTTATCCTGAGCAGCCACGATCCGCTGGTGATCCAGTCGGCCGCCGTGCACCGCGTCATCAATATGCGCGACGGCCGCATCGTAGACGACAATTAGCGCCGTCCCGCCAGCGCCGACTTTTACCCGTGATCTTCCAACCCACCATCATCGCCCTGCTGCTGGCTGCCGGCCTGGGGCTGGCCATGCTGCTGGCTGCCGCACCCTTCGCCGTGGCGGTCATCCGCCACTGGAACATCCGGAGCGGCTCCGAACGGCAACTGCAACTGGAGCGCCGCACCTATCTCTTCTCGACACTGCTGACTTTCGTGCTCGCCATCCAGGGCATCGCCCTGCTGCTGTTCATCTTCAATGCCGACCGCATGGCAGCGCTGTTCGTCGGCGCCATGTGCGCCGTCGGCACCCTGAACATCAACCCCTATGGCTTCCCGGCCCTGTTCGCCCAGATCGCCGTCTTTTTCCTGGCCGCCATCTGGCTGGTCATCAACCACGTCGACACCCGCGCCCCGGACTATCCCCTGGTGCGGATCAAGTATGGCCTGCTGTTGGCGCTGGTGCCGGTGCTGGCGGCGAATTTCCTCCTCCAGCTCTTGTATTTTCTCGGCCTCAAGGCCGATGTCATCACCTCCTGCTGCGGCAGCCTGTTCTCGGCGGGCGACCAGACGCTTTCCGGCAACCTCGCCGCCCTGCCGCCGGAGCCGGCCCTGGTCGCCTTCTATGCCGCGCTCGCCGCCGCGGTGATGATGGCGGGCCTCCATGCGCTGACGCGGCGCGGGGGATATCTCGTCGCGCTGGCCGCCGCCGCCGCATTCGTTGCCGCCATTGCCGGCATCATTTCTTTCGTCTCGCTCTACATCTACGAACACCCGCATCACCATTGCCCGTTCTGCATCCTCAAGCCGGAATACGGCTACCAGGGCTACTGGCTCTACATTCCCCTGTTCGCGGCCACCGCTGCCGGCCTTGCGGTGGGCGCCCTGCAATTTTTCCGCCGTGTCCCCAGCCTGGCCGTGGTGGTGCCGGCAACAACCGCCCGGCTGGCCGCCATCGCCGCCGCCGGCTTCCTGATGTTCACCGCCGTCGCCACGGTGATGATGCTGCGCTCCAACCTGATCCTGCTCGGCTGAGGGAAGTTAGCAGGCCCGCCCCGACATTCATCCATGGCTGCCCCGGTTCGCTGACGAAGCCGATCCTGACCAGACCGGCCTTGGTCGATGATTCAATTTCCGTTCAGAACGAATTTGAAAGGTTGCAACGCAGTGGCGCGCACCGGCTGGCCGTTGCGTGTGACCGGCGTGCAGCGCCAGGTTTTCACCGCGGCGAGTGCCGCTTCGTCAAGACGTACCGAGCCGCTGCTGGCAGAGATGCGCGCCGCGCTGATGTTGCCTTGTTCATCGAGTTCCACATGCAATACCACGGTGCCTTCCTCACCCAGCCGTCGCGAATTGAGTGGATAGCGCGGCGGCGTGCGTTCGGGGCAGGCGACCAAAAGTTCGGAGGAGAGCGCCACCGGCCCGGCCGGCAGAGGCATGGGCGGTGCCTTGGTCACGGGGACTGGCGCAGGTTGTGGCGGAGGCGGCGGGGCGATGTAATCGGCCGGTGCGACCACTGGTGTTTCGGCAATCATCTGCCGGGACTGGGGCTTCTCGATGGGCCTTGGTTTTGGCTTCGGCTTTGGCGGCGGCTTGGCCTCTTCCTTCTTCTCCGGCAGGGGTGGGGCAATGTAGTTAACGAACAGCGTCATTGCCTCCTGCGGTGTCGGCAGCAGCCGGTGCTGCCAGAGCCCCCACAGTGCGGCGGCGTGCAAGGCAATAACGATAACAAGGCCGATCAGGCGTTCCATCAATAATCACATGCATAGGACAAACGCCGGCTTCGTGCCGGCGTTGCTGACGATGGAATGGGTATCTCGCTCAGAACTTGTAATTGACGCCGGCGTAGAGCGAGCGGCCCATGCCGGGGACGGTGAGGCCCCACGCAACACCGGTGCCGGACATGGTTTTGCCCTGACCCATGTAGGCACCGCCGAGCGGGTGGAAGTAGTGCCTGTCGAACAGGTTCTCGATACCGATGTCGAAGCGGGTTTGCTTCCACGCATAGCTGCTGCGCAGATGGACCAGGCCGTAGCCGCTGGTCTTTACTTCGTTGCGCTCCGCATTGACCCGATCCTTGGCGGCGACCAGCTCGGTTTCCAGGGTGTTGGTCCAGCTGCCAATCTTCTGCTCCACGGCCAGTTTGGCGTTGAGCGGCATCATGTTGTAGAGGTTGTCGCCCGTCGTACGGTTCTTGCCCCGCACATAATTCAACTTGCCGGTAGCCGCGAGCGTTCCGAACCCTTGAGTTTTTGCCAATGGGAAATGGCCGGATACGTCCATGCCATACAGCCGGGCGGACTGGTTGGCGAAGCGGAGATAAACGTACTCTGTTGATGTGTAGGCGGCAATTCGGCTGGCATCGATATAGTCGTCAACATAGGTAAGGTAAGGTGTGACTTTGAGCCCCCATTGTTCCCTGGCCGCGTCGTGCCAGTCGGCGGTTGCACTCAGCGTGTGGGCGACCTCGGGCTTCAGGTTGACATTGCCGACATAGCCGTTGGCATCGCCCGCCATGTTGATCATCCGCATCGCCATGCCGCCGGTCGACCAGGCATAGCGTTCGTAGATGTTGGGCGAGCGGGTCTTTTGTGCGTAGCCGAACTCGTACGTCTGCGTGGTATCCGGCGTGAAGCGCGCCAATGCGGTCATGTCCCAGTTATGGTCGGTCTTTTTGCGGTCAGCCGTATTGAAGGCGGCTGCATCCGCTGCATAGGTGGCGCTGTATCCCTGCACGACACCGGCATTCATGTCCACTTTCTCATGCCGCAGCCCCAGTTGCGTTTGCCATTGCGGGTTCCATTGCGCTTCCCATTCACCAAAAATGGCCAGGCGATCACGTTCACCGTTGTTGATGTTCCAGAACACGTTCGGCCACATACCCTTGCCGGACGGATCCCACCAATCATCCATGCGATAACGCTGGGTTTCCCCGCCGACACGCAGAAGATCGCGTGCCGATAGCGGGATGTCCGCTTTGATGGTCACGCCGGTGTTATTGCCCTTGGTATCCATCGGCATGCCTGCCGCGTAACAGGCAGGGCCACCGCAAATCGGTCCGGGAATGCCATCGGTTGCAGGTGCAGTTGCATTAGGCCCATACCAATACAGCTTGTCGTCGAAGAACTGCATCTTGTGCCGCGTTTTTTCCTGGTAGGCGCGCGCTTCCAGCTTGCCCCAGTCGAACATGCCCTGATAGCGCAGGTTGAGCTGCGTGCTGTCGTTGCCGGTCATGTCCATGCGCTGGTTGGTCCAGCCCTGATAGGGGATGTCCTGTGTGCCGACCTTGAATTCGAGCAGATGGTTCTCGTGGCGCAAGCCGAACTTGAGCGACTGGTTGGTGGATTTGTACATGGAGGAACCCACCTCGTCGCCATCCAGCCAGCCTCTGCCTGCCGCCGCCAGACCGGCGGGCTTGAAGTCCCCCCCCGCTGTGTAGTTGTCGGCCTTGGCAGTCGATCCGTTGTAGCTCAGGCTCAGCTTTTCGCTGGCTATGGTGACCGACAGGTTGCCACCCTTCGCATTGCCGTTGCTGCGATAGAAGGCACCGGCCTCTCCCTTGAGCAACATGCCTTGTCCGGCCTGGGCGAATTCCGGATCGGGAGAGTTGACCAGGATCGTGCCACCGATGCTGTCGCCGCCGGAACTTACTGGCGCGATACCGGCAAACACACTGATGCTGCCGACGTTGCTCGGATCGATGTACGAGAGGGCCGGGTTCATGTGGTTGCCGCAGGCGGAGATCAGGTCCATGCCATCCACCTTGATACGCAGGCGGTCGTCGGCCAAGCCGTGAATCGCCGGCAGGCTGGAGATGCCTCCCGCGCCGTAGAGACTCACACCGGGAACGTCGCGCAGCAGGCTGGCCGTGTCGCTCGTTGCGGGGCGCAGGGACTGAAGAGTGTTTGCCTCAACTCTGGTGGCGGAGGATTCATCCCTGGTGTCCGTGACGACCACCGTCGACATCGTGGTATCGGCGGAATGCGCCGCGCAGGGAAGTACCGCCAGCGCCGCGGCGAGAGAGATGCGTCTGAATGACGCAGGCGGGGGGATCGTGAATTTGGCGGGGCGGCGGTCGTACATGCGGTGTCCTTTTCAGAATTGGCGTAGTCGTTGAAGCTGCGCATTCTGGAAGGGCAAGCGAATGCCGGGAAGTGACAAGACGCCACATGCGACAACGTGTCGCGCGACATGATGTCGCGGCGCGCCGCAAATGCGGCAGCAGTTGATTTCGGGCAAGGCGCGGGATCGGGAAAGGTGCTTGGGTGTCGGCGCTCAGCCGACCAACCAGCCGCCCAACGCGGCAAGTTAGCGTGTGTCTTGGGCGAGGGTGGGCGTGGCGGCGAGCACCGTTGCCGCACAGAAGCTGACGAGGGAGCGGAGATTGAAGGTGCGCTGTAGGGCCATTCTCTTTCCTTTATTGATCAGGACATGAATGCAAGGCGATTATCCGACCCCTTTCTCGTCCTGTACCGGGCAAAAATCCAGCGCACGTCGGCATCCGTTTTTAAGGAGGCATTTCTTAAGCATGCGCTAAGCCGCGCATAAGCGTGCCTTAAGCTAGCGTCGTCAAACTGCGGGCCATGCTTCAACCAACCCGAGGAGTTTGACCATGAAGGCCGTAATCCCCATGCTGTTTCTGGTTTGTGCGGTGCCGGCATTCGCCGCCACGCCCGCCGAGCTGTTATCCGGCTATCGCGCCGCAGCGGCGCGGCAGGCCGCCGGCTTCCAGCCGTCCGCCCAGCGCGGCGCCGAGTTCCATGCCCGCAAGTTCGGCGTGTCGGCGAAGCTGGCGTCCTGCGCCAGTTGCCATACCGACGATCCGGCGCAGGCCGGGCGCCATGTCGTCACCGACAAGGCGATCAAGCCGCTGGCCCCCACTGCCAACGCCGAGCGTTTCAGCGATCCGGCCAAGGTGGAGAAGTGGTTCAAGCGCAACTGCACCGAGGTCGTCGGCCGCGAGTGCACTACTGCCGAAAAGGCCGATTACATCGCTTACGTTACCGGAGGCCGCTGACATGAAAAAAGCCCTGCTGCTCATCCTGCTGTTTCCGTTCGCCGCCACGTCCGCCATTGCCGACAAGCTACGTTTGCCCGCCGATGCGCCGCCGGCCTTCCAGGCCGAATGCGGCAGTTGCCATGTCGTCTTCCCGCCGCAGCTGATGATTGCCGATGACTGGCGACGCGTGATGCGCTCGCTCGACAAGCACTACGGCGACAACGCCAGTCTCGACGAGAAGACGCGCCTGATCCTCGAGGACTTTCACGTTCGCAATGCAGGTAATGCCCGGAAAGTCGGCGCTGGCAGGACGGCACGGGCCGGCGAACCGCCGCGGCTGACGCAGACGGACTGGTTCCAGCGCGAGCATCGCAAAGTCTCCGCAGCCGACTGGAAGGATGCCAAGGTCAAGACGCCGGCCAATTGCGCGGCCTGCCACACGCAGGCGGCGGAGGGCAGTTACCGCGAACGCGAGATCGTCATGCCCGATGGGCGCCGCTGGAAGGACTGAAATGGACAAAGTGCTGATCTGGGACTGGCCGGTGCGCATCGGGCACTGGCTGCTGGTCGGCGCCTTCGCGCTGGCCTGGATTACCGGCGATAGCGAGGAGTGGCGCCTCGTGCATGCCTTTGCCGGCGGCACCGTCGTCGGCGCCATCCTGTTCCGCCTGCTGTGGGGTCTGGTCGGCACGCGGCACGCGCGCTTCGCGAGTTTCGTGCGCGGCCCGCGGGCGGCACTCGACTATGTGCTCGGCCTGCTGCGCGGCGACGCGTCGCAGTATGCCGGCCACAATGCCGCCGGCGGCTGGGCCATCGTCGCGCTGCTGACATTGGGCCTGCTGACCGGCGCGAGCGGCTGGCTGACCTATCAGGACATGGGCGGGGAATGGCTGGAAGAGGTGCATGAAGCGCTGGCCACGGGAATGCTGGCGGTCGCCGCGGTGCACGTCGCCGGCGTGGTCGTCAGCAGCCTCGCCCATCGCGAGAATCTGCTGCGGTCGATGCTCACCGGATTGAAGCAGGGCAGGCCGGACGAGGCGATTGCCAATGCCCGTCCGCTGGTGCTGGTGGTGCTGCTGGGCTGGGTGGTTGCCTGCGCGTGGTGGCTCGCACGGTAATATTCCGGCCATGCGCATACTGCTTGCCGAAGACGATCCGCAACTGGGCGACGGCCTCACGGTCGGCCTGCGCCAGGACGGCTACGCGGTCGACTGGGTGAAGGACGGCATCGCCGCCGACCTCGCGCTCAAGAGCGAGAGCTTCGACCTGCTGGTGCTCGATCTCGGCCTGCCGCGCCTGGCGGGGATGGAAGTGCTGGCGCGCCGGCGCGGCCGCGGCAAGAGCCTGCCGGTGCTGATCCTGACGGCGCGCGACGCGACCGGCGACAAGATCGCCGGTCTCGACAGCGGCGCCGACGACTACGTCGTCAAGCCCATCGACCTCGACGAACTGGCCGCGCGCGTGCGCGCGCTGGCGCGCCGTGCCGCCGGCCGGGCCGCCCCCTTGCTGCAACACGGCGACCTGGTGCTCGACCCCGCTGCGCACCAGGTGACGCGGGCCGGCATGCCGGTCGAGCTCTCGGGGCGCGAGTTCGCGCTGCTGCAGGCGCTGCTGGAAAACCGCGGCCGGGTGATGACGCGCGCCCAGCTCGAAGGCTCGCTCTACGGCTGGCGCGACGAGCCGGACAGCAACGCGCTCGAAGTGCATGTCCATCACCTGCGCAAGAAACTCGGCGCCGAACTGATCAAGACGCTGCGCGGCGTCGGCTACCTAGTGGCGAAGTGAGCCCACCCCGAAAACCTTCGCTTCGCTCGGTTCTCCCCTCAAGGGGCGAGAAACTCTTGGGACGGCCCGGCGAGTTTCTTCAGACAGCCGCAACCACGCGCTGGTTCTCGCTGCGCCGCCGCCTGCTGGTGTGGCTGCTCGGCGGCGTTACGGCGGGCTGGCTTGCCGCCGTCGGCTTTGCGTATGTCGAGACCCGGCACGAGGTCATGGAGCTGCTGGAAAAACGCGAGCGGCACGAGAAACTCGAAAAGCGCGTGAGCAAGGAACTGACCGACCACTTGCTCAAGACCATGCTGACGCCCCTGCTGTTCGGCGTGCCGCTCTTCGGTGTCTGGATCTGGTTCGCCACCTGGCGCGGCCTCAGGCCGCTCGACGAAGTCGCCGCCGAACTCGGCAAGCGTGCGCCCGAACGGCTCGATCCGGTCGTGCCCGCCGCCGCGCCGCGCGAAATCCGGCCGCTGCTCGAAGCCTTGAATGCCCTGTTCGGCCGGGTCGGCCAGACCCTCGACAACGAGCGCCGCTTCACCGCCGATGCCGCGCACGAGCTGCGCACGCCGCTGGCGGCGATCACCGCGCAGGCGCAGGTCGCGGCGCGGGCGCGCGATGCGGCGGAACGCGATCATGCGCTGGCGCAACTGACCACCAGCGCGCGACGCGCCGGCCATCTGGTCGAACAGCTGCTGACCCTCGCGCGCCTCGATCCCGCCGCCGAACTGCCCATGAGCGAGCTCCGACTCGACACGCTGGCCGCCGAGGTCTGCGCCGACCATGGCGCGGCGGCGCTGGAGAAAGGCATCGTGCTCGAACTGGCCGCGCCGACGCCGGTCACGGTATCCGGCAACGCTGCGATGCTGCGCGTCCTGCTGCGCAACCTGGTCGACAACGCCGTGCGCTACACGCCGGCCGGCGGCAAAGTCGGCGTTGGCGTGACGGCACTCCACGGAGAAGTACTGCTGACCGTCAGCGACAGCGGGCCGGGGATTCCCGCCGCGCAACGCGCGAACGCGCTGCGCCGCCTGCATCGCCTCGCCGGACAGGACATCGAGGGCAGCGGGCTCGGCCTGTCGATCGTCGCGCGCATCGCCGAACTGCATCGCGCGCGCCTCGAGCTGGCCGACGGGATCGGCCGGCCGGGACTGAGCGTACGGGTCAAGTTTTCGCGTTCGGTGATGTGTTAGCCCGAGCGCGAGCATAGCGAGGAAGGGATTCGCGATTTCAAGAACTGCGCAGAGTGCCACCGCAGGGATCTGGATGACGACTGAATCCTTGTCGCGCATCCAGCTGGGCCTCATGTATCAAAACGGCGAAGGCTTACTGGCCGACCTCAAGCGCCGGGCGTTGATGACCGCGACCGCTTCCGGAACAACGAAGCTGGCCGCGATCGCCGACTGATCGATCCTTACAGCGGCTTTTTCGCGGTGATGGCGCCGCGAATCTGTTTCTCGTCGTAGCCGGTGGCTTTGTCGTCCGGGTAGAGTTCCTTCAGCTTCGCTTCGACGCCCGGCGCGAGGCTGTTGGCCTTGCCGTGACAGTCGAGGCAGAGTCCCTGGGTGGGGAGCGCCTTCATGTAGCGATACGTTTTCTGGCCATCGACCGTGACCAGTTCGCCCTTGTCGATCTTGGTCGGGTCCTCGCCGGCGGCGAGGCGACGTTCGAAATCCTGCAGCACGGCCTGTTCCCAGGCGTCCGGCACGGCCTTGGGATTGCGGTTCTTCAGGCTGACGCGGCGGATCGCCCAGCCGGTCTGTTCGGAGAGGCCCTTGGCCATCTGCGGGGCCTTGTCGCGGCAAACCGAGATGGCGCTGGCATGGCCGCTCTTGAGGATTTCGCCTTGCAGCACCTCGAGCAACTTCGGCACCATCTTCTGCGGAATCGTGCGACCTTCCGCGAGCAGTGCCGCATCGTCGGCCAGGGCAGGAAGCGCGAATGCGCCGAGGCAGGCAAGGGCGGACAACAGTGTCAGTCTTTTCATGGTGATCTCCTCCGTGGGTGGGTTGGGTGCTGCCATCATTGTTCCGGATCGCTGACGAAGCCGATTCTAACCAGTCCCGCCTTGGCGGCAAGTGCCATGACCTGGGCGACTTTTTCGTAATGGACGTGGCGGTCGGCGCGGATGTGCATCTCCGGCTGCGGCTGCTTTTGTGCCTCTTGTGCGAAACGTTGCGGTATCTGATCAAGCGTCACCGCCTCACCGCTCCAGAACAGGCTGCCGTCCGCGCGAATGCCGAACTCGATATGCTCGGGCTTCGTGACATTGGCACTGGAAGACGCCTTCGGCAGGTCGATCTTTACCGCGTGGGTGAGCAGCGGAGCGGTGACGATGAAGATCACCAAGAGCACCAGCATCACGTCGACGAGCGGCACGACGTTCATGTCCGCCATCGGCGCGCCGTGGCGCCGGCGTCCCGTATCAATGCTGGCCATTTTTCACCGTCAGCAGTACGTAGAGATCATGGGCGAAGGATTCCAGCCGCGAGAGCCACATCCGGTTCCTGCGGTTGAACGCGTTGTAAGCCAGCACCGCCGGGATCGCCACGGCGAGACCGAGCGCCGTCATGATCAGCGCCTCGCCCACCGGGCCGGCCACCTTATCCAGCGTGCCCTGCCCGCTCATGCCGATCTGCACCAGCGCATGGTAGATCCCCCAGACCGTCCCGAACAGCCCGATATAGGGCGCCGCCGAACCGGCCGAAGCCAGCACCGTCAGGCCATGCTCGGCGGCCGCCGCCTCGCTATCCACCGCGTTGTTCAGCGTGCGGGTCAGATATTCCCCCATGCCGCCGGCCACGGCGAGATTCTGCGCACCGCCGTTGGCGCGGGCCTTGATCGCTTCATTCACCAGCACGGCGAAAGCGTTGTCGGCATGGCCATGCAGCGAACC
>JAUXNZ010000076.1 GCA_030682595.1 Rhodocyclaceae bacterium
GCCAGCTCGTCAGAAACAACCAGGCTCACATCGGCAAGCGCGATGCCCGGATAGGCTGCTAGCTCGGTCGTTATCAGGGACGACCGACTCAGTTGCACGTCGTTCAAATCTCCGCCATTCTGGCCCGGAGCCAGCCGCCGATGAATTCTATTTCTTCGAGACAGATGGAGTGCGGCATGGGATATTCATGCCATTCGAGCGGGTAACCGCCCTGCTGCAGATAGTCTCTTGCCTGCTGTCCGAGCTGAATGGAAACCACGTCGTCCGCGGTGCCATGGGCGGCAAAGATCGGCGTGGCCCGATTGGCTTCGCCGGCCTCTTCGTCCAGCAGTCGCTGGCTGGGAAGATAAGTCGACAAGGCGATCACGCCGGCCAGGGTTTCCGGATGCGTCAGCGCCGCGGTGTAGGCGATGGCACCGCCTTGCGAAAAGCCGGCGAGAAATATCCTGCGGCTCGGAATGCCGCGCTGGTTCTCACGCGCGATCAGGGTGCGAATCATTTGCCGGGATTGCACGATTCCCGCTTCATCGACCTGCCGACTCCCCGGCTCAAGTGAAATGATGTCGTACCAGGCCCGCATGACATAGCCACCGTTGCAGGTGACCGGAATCTCGGGTGCGTGGGGAAAGACGAAACGGACACCCGGCGTGTTACCCAGCCCCAATTCGGGCACGACGGAAACAAAATCGGAGCCATCCGCGCCAAGGCCATGCATCCAGATCACGGAAAATTCCGGATTGGCGCTGGTCTCGATTTCGATGGGGGGGTGCATGTCTTCCACTGCTTTCCTTTAAGGAGGATCGATTGGGCAAAACGTTTTTCTAGGCAACCTGGCTCATCTCGGGGAAAAGCACATCGGTAAAGCCAAAACGGGTGAAATCCCGCATTCGCATCGGGTACAACTTCCCGATCAGGTGATCGCACTCGTGCTGCACCACCCGGGCATGAAAACCATCCACCGTGCGGTCAATCGGTTTTCCTTCCGGATCGAAGCCCTGGTAACGGATGCGTTTATACCGCGGCACCTCGCCGCGCAGGCCGGGAACCGACAGGCACCCTTCCCAGCCCAGCTCCTCCTCGTCCGTCAGGGGAGTAATGACGGGATTGATCAGGATGGTCTGCGGCACGGGTTCGGCTTCGGGATAGCGTTCGCTTTTCTCGAAGCCGAAGATCACCACCTGCAAGCCGCGGCCGATCTGCGGTGCCGCCAGGCCGACGCCACCCGCCGCCGCCATGGTGTCGAACATGTCCTCGATCAGGCCAGCGAGTTGCGGATCGGCGAAGTCTTGGACAGGCCGGGCAATCTCCAGCAAGCGTGGATCGCCCATGCGCAGAATGGTTTGGATACTCATGTCTCTCTCATTTCTTCGCGACAAATCCGTAATTGACGAGTTCGGCGGCAATGCCTTCGGCAAGCTTGCGGTATCCCGCCGCGTTCGGGTGGATGTGATCGGATTTCAGCTTGGGATCGGCGAGCACCCTGGCGAAGATGGCCGGTACCAGTGGAACCTGTTCTTCTTCGGCAAGTTCCGCGTAGATCGGGGAATCCGGTAACAGGCCGAACGCGGCTCCCAGCGGGGTGAACTTCGGTGTCGCAACCAGCACCACCGGAATCCCCGTCTGCCGGATGCGTTTCAGGATGGCGCGAACGTTCTCTTTTGTTTCGGCTTCCGGTTGGCGACGCAGAAAATCGTTGCCGCCGATTTCGACGATCACCAGCGCGGGATTCGTTTCACTGAGCACCGTGTCGACTCTTGCCTGCAACCCGGCAGAGGTGTCCCCGGGAATGCCGTGGTTCAGGATGGCCCAACCGGTGATGGACGCCAGTTGCGTCGGGTAATCCTCGCCGGACGCGGCACCGGTGCCGAAGGTCACGCTGTCGCCGAGCGCCAGAACAACGCTTCCTGCTGGCAAGGGAGAGTGCTTTGGCTCACGGCCGCAGGCACCCACCAGAAGCAATGCCACCATCGTCGAGGCAATAAGGAACGTGCGCAAGTTGAGATTCATGGCGACAGATATTTTGTTCAGCGGACCCAATGCATTAAACCCTGATTTAACCGGACAACAGTAATTCCTACTAATTCTGTAAGATATTCCCGGGGTGTACGTCTAATCAGTGCAACTTGCTGCGCCCCCGAAAACCACAACAGGAGATAACTCATGAAAAACAGAAAAACCCAACTGATCCTTGCCACCAGCGTTGCCTTCGCCGCTACTGCCGCTCTATCCCCAGCCATGGCTGCCGACAATCCTTTCGGCATGGCCAAACTCGACGGCGGCTATCAGCTTGCCCAAGCCGACAAGAAGGTTGATGGCAAGTGTGGCGAAGGCAAATGCGGCGGCGACAAAGTCAAGGCCAAGGCCGACGACAAGAAGAAGGACGGGAAGTGCGGCGAGGGCAAATGCGGCGCCCCGGCAACGAAGGGGGCCAAGGCCGACACGAAGATGAAGGACGGCAAGTGCGGCGAAGGCAAGTGCGGCGGAACCAAGAAGTAAGCCGATCATGTCCCCGACCGGACTCTCCGGCGCCGGCCTCGGCTTCAGGCGGGAACTGATTCCCGACCTGAAGTCCGGGGTTCCCGAGTGTATCGATTTCTTCGAACTCGCCCCGGAAAACTGGGTGGGCATGGGCGGCCGCTCGGCGAAGGATTTACGCCATTTCACCGAGCGCCATCCCTTCGTCTGCCACGGCCTCTCGCTCGACCTCGGCGGGCCGCGTCCGCTCGACACCACGCTGCTGCGAAAAATCAAGGGCTTCATGCGCACGCATGGCATGACGCTCTACACCGAACATCTTTCATGGTGCGGCGACGACGGCCATCTCTACGACCTGCTGCCGATTCCCTGCACCGCTGATGCCGTGAAGTGGGTGGCGGGACGGATTCGCCAGGCGCAGGACATCCTCGAAATGCGTATCGGCATCGAGAACGCCTCCTACTACGTCGCCCCGCCGGGCGCCGAGATGAACGAGGCGGAATTCATCCGCGCGGTGATCGAGGAAGCCGACTGCTTGTTGCACCTCGATGTGAACAACATGTATGTGAACAGCCGCAACTTCGGCTTCGCCCCGCTCGCCTTCATGGCCGCCCTGCCGCTGGAACGCACCTGCTATCTGCATATGGCGGGCCATTATGTCGAGCCGGACGGCATCCTGGTCGACACCCACGGCGCGGGCGTGATCGATCCGGTCTGGCAACTGCTCGACGCCGCCTATGCGCGCGTCGGCCCGCTGCCGACCTGCCTCGAACGCGATTTCAATATCCCCGCGCTGGACGAACTGGCACGCGAGGTCGTCCAGATCGCCGCCGCGCAGGCGCGCTTCACCTTATCCGCCAGGAAGGTGGCCTGATGCACGCTTTCCAACAATTCCAGGCTGCTTTCGGCCGCCACATCCGCGACCCGCGCGCCGCCGCGCGTCCGGCCGGCGTGCCGCGCCGGCGCATGGCGATCTACAACGAACTGCTGTTCAACAATCTGACCGGTTTTCTCGACGCCTGCTATCCGGTGACGCGCAGCGTGCTCGGCGAGCGGCGCTGGCGCAGCCTCAACCGCGCCTTCTTTCGCGAGGCGCGCTGCCATACGCCCTATTTTCGGGAAATCCCGCGCGAGTTCCTGCGCTGGTTGCCTGACGAGGCCGGCCCGCCCTGGCTGAAGGAGTTGGCGCATTACGAGTGGGTCGAACTCGCACTTGACGTGATGGATGTCGACACGCCGCCGCATGCTCCGCACGGCGACCTGCTCGACGGCATTCCCGTGCTGGCGCCGGCGCTGATGAACCTCGCCTATCAGTGGCCGGTGCAGCGCATCGGGCCGGATTATCGGCCGCGCAAACCGCATCCCGTGCATCTGCTGGTGTTTCGCGACCGGCAGGATGCAGTGCGGTTCAACGAACTCAATCCGGTCAGCGCCCGGCTGGTCACCCTGCTCCAGGAAGGCAGGCAAACGGGCAGCGCAGCATGCCGGGCCATTGCCGCGGAAATCGGCCACCCGCAACCGGATGCCGTCGTCGCGCATGGCGCCACCGTGCTGGCCGACCTGCATGCCGCCGGCGCACTGCTGGGGAGCCAACCATGAAAATACTGCTGTCGCGTTTGTTTTCCGGCCTCGACTGGGTCGGGCTGTGGATCGGCCTACTCGGGCTGCGCCTGCTGCTTGGCTGGGAATACTTCGAGTCGGGGCGCGAAAAATTCCTCGGCGCGAACTGGTTCGCCGACATCCAGGGACAATTCCCCTACCCGTTCAGCATTGTGCCGCCGGAAATCAGCTGGCAGATGGCGACGTGGTTCGAGCTGGTCGGCGGCATTGCGCTGGTGATCGGGCTGGGAACGCGCTTCTTTGGCGTGTCGCTGTTCGCCCTGACCATCGTCGCCATCGCGGCCGTGCATTGGCCGGCGGAATGGACGACCTTTGGCGACCTGCTGCAGGGCTACGGCATCACCGACCAGGGCCACGGCAACTTCAAGCTGCCGGTGATCTTCATGGCGATGCTGCTGCCGCTGATCCTGTCCGGCCCCGGCAAACTCTCGTTCGACGCCCTGATCCGGAGGCGCATGGCGAAATGACCCTGGCGCCGCCAACCGATGTGCTGGCTGCAGAGCTTGCCGATTTTCGCCCCGACATGCTGCGCTTCGCGCGCCTCCAGTTGCGCGACGACCAGCTCGCGGAGGATGTCGTGCAGGAAGCGCTGATCGGCGCGCTGACCGGCAGGCAGAATTTCGCCGGCCGTGCCGCGCTCAAGACCTGGATCTTCTCGATCCTCAAGAACAAGATCATCGACGCGCTGCGCGGCCAGAGCCGCAGCATCAATATCTCCGCGCTGACCGACGAGGCCGAGGAATTCGATCAAGTCTTCGATCAACTGTTCAAGGCTAACGGACACTGGATGCCGGGCGCCCGCCCCAGCGACTGGGGCGATCCCGAGGAAACGCTGCGGCAGTCGCAGTTCTGGACGATCTTCGATGCCTGTCTCAACCATCTGGCCACCAACACCGCGCGCATCTTCATGATGCGCGAAATTCTCGATTTCGAGGTCGAGGAAATCTGCGCGGAGCTGAACATCACCACCAGCAACTGCTACGTCACCCTGCACCGGGCGCGCCACAACCTGCGCGGCTGCCTCGAGCGCACCTGGTTCGGTCCCGGAGAAACCTCATGTTGAGTTGCAAGGAAACCACCCACCTGCTGTCCGAAGCCCAGGACCGTCAACTTGACCTCGGGGAACGCTTCGCCCTGAAAATGCACCTGCTGATGTGCCAGGGCTGCTCGAACTATCGCACGCAGATGGATTTTCTGCGGCAGGCCTGTGATCGACTCAAAGTCACAAACACCGAAACGGAACAGCCATGACCACCCTGAACGTACTGATCCCACGCCAAGCCGTACCGCCACTTGCCGTACCGCTGCTCG
>JAUXNZ010000084.1 GCA_030682595.1 Rhodocyclaceae bacterium
GGCATCCAGCCGGTGGCCGAACATCTCGCCAAACACGCCCGACAACTGGGACGCGGAGAGGTTGTAAGGCGTCAGCAGATGCTGTTCCGCGGTGAGAAAGTGGCTGTTTTGATCAGTGGTCATGAGGTGGGTCCAATAACGCGGGGATTGACGCCGTCCCGCCAGCGCCGACTTTTACCGGTCGCCGAGTTTACAGCCTGCGGTGCTTGAGCGCCGGCAGACTTGCCCTGACTTCGGCAATCCGCGCGGGATCAAGTTCCGCGACGATGACGCCCGCGCCCGTGTCGAGCCGCGCCAGCACCTCGCCCCAGGGGTCGATGATCATGCTGTTGCCATGGGTCAGACGACCGCCGGGATGCAAGCCGCCTTGCGCCGCCGCCAGCACATAGCACTGGTTTTCGATGGCGCGGGCGCGCAACAGCACCTCCCAATGGGCGCGGCCGGTGGTGTCGGTAAAGGCGGCAGGCAGCACGATCAGGTCCAACGCACCTAGCGCACGAAATTGCTCGGGAAAGCGCAGGTCGTAGCAAATGCCCAGGCCAACGCGCAGCATGCCGGCGCCGCATGAAACGTCAAAGGCCAGCGGCGACGGCGCCCCGGCCTCGATGGTCGCCGCCTCGTCATAGGACTCCTCGCCCTTGCGAAAACCGAACAGGTGAATCTTGTCGTAGCGTGCCACCCGGCGGCCGGACGGGTCGAACACGAGGCTGCTGTTTCTGAATTTCAGCGGGTCGTCCGCCAGGAGCGGCAGGGAGCCGCCGACGATCCACAAACGATGGCGCGCCGCCAGTTCGGCCAGCAAGTCTTGAATCGGGCCGTGGCCCTCGGTCTCGCGCACCGCCCGGCGCGTGGCCGCGCTGGCTTCGATGATGGGGAAATATTCGGGCAGCGCCACCAACTGCGCACCCTGCCCGGCCGCCTCGGCAATCAGACGCGCGGCGGTGGCGAGATTGGGCAGCAGTTCCGGGCCGGAAATCATCTGGAGCGCGGCAAGACGCAGGGTTTGGGTCATGGCTGGCGGTTCTCCACAGGCGGGGAATGACTGATTCTTTCCACTTTCGGGTCGCTCCAGGGGCCGCTGACGGCGTATTCGAAAGCAAAGGCCCGATCGAGCGGGTCGCCCAGCACTTTCTGGGCGGCCCAGGCGACCGCGCCGACCACGGGGTTCAAGATCATCGCACCGACGGCAATACTTTCCCCGACGGCGGGTTGCACCCGCACCTTGAGGTCCTGCGTCTCCTCGATCAGATTGACCTGCCCCGCCAGCAGCACCCGCGCTGCCGGGCCGCGAATATTCAGTTCGTCGGTTTTCATCAGGCCGCGATTGATCTGCGCCGACCCGGTAATACTGTCGAAAGCGAAGCCCTCGCTGAAAATGTCGCGGAAGTCCAGGGTGATGCGGCGCGGCAGGGATTGCAGCGACAACACGCCGAGCAGCCGACCGACACCCGGTTCGAGTTTCTTGAATTGTCCCTTGGTGGCGTCGACCTTGAGATTGCCCGCGAGACTCGGCAGATCCAAAGCGAACGGCGTGCCGTTCCAGTTCACGTCACCCTCGATAATTGCCGCGCCGCGCCGCATGGCGTCCGGCAGGCCCAACCGACCGAGCAGTTTTTCCGCGTTGTTGGCGTCGAGCTTGAAGGTCAGCGCGGTGTGGCCCGGTCGCCAGCGTCCCTCGCCAGTCAGGCGGGCGGCGTCATTTTTGACATCCAGCCGCCCACGCCAGACGCCCGCGCGATTTTCGGCGGCGACCTGAACCTCGCCCAGACTCATGTCGCGCAATTTGAGATTGTCAATCTGCAAGTCGATCGCCGGCATCTCCTGACCCGCATCCTCGGCTTCTGTCGCGGCAGGCTGCATTTGCTCGGACGCCGGCAACGTCAAATGTGCGAAGCGTCCCGTAATGCGCCCGGCGCCGGTCGCGTCCCACTGCAATTGTCCCTGCGTCTCGCGACTTGCGATCGTGAAGCGCCAGCGCTCCGCGGCGCGCACCCCCTCCGCGGCGCGCACCCCATTGACCCGAACATCATGGAGCGTGCGGCCGAAGGCAAGCAACTCGGCACTTTGCAACTCCAGCGCGGCCAGGCCCGGGGTCGGCGCGACAGATTCAGCCGCGCCGGCGACCGGCTTGTCCTGCAGGCGCCGCCAGGCATCGAGATCAAGGCGTGGCTGGTTAATGGCCAGCGTCACCCCACGCGCCGGCAGGGTGGGCGTCTGCGCTACCGCCGCCTCGCCCAGCGCAATCCGGCCGCGCCAGGCTTCCTTGCTCCCCGCCTGCAGCAGGCGCAGTGACGCACTCTGCCCCAGGCGCGCCGTCCAGTCGTCGCGATTGGGTTCGATGCGGCCGTCGACACGCAGGTTCGCGACTTCGCGGACGGACTTGTTGAAGGGTTCCGGCAGGCTCGAAGCCAGCCCGACGAGATTCGATTCAATACGGATTTCGGCGCCCGGCTTCTTCACCGCCACCGTGGCGCGCCAGGCCGCTTCGCCGGAAAGATGATCGAGCACCCGCCCGCCACTGTATTTCTGCCCATTTTTCTGCCCATTTTCCTGCCCGTATTCCTGCCTGAGCGCCTGCGCCGACAGCGTGCCGGCCGCGGTGACGCGGACGACGCCACCCGGGGCCGAAGACACGTCCAGGGTCACCGGCGCGCCGAGCAGCCGCGCCCGCAAGTTTTTTGCTTGCAGGCGATCGCCGGTGAAGGAGATTTCGCCCTGCGCGGCGGTAAACAGCGGCAGCTCGGGCAACACGCGCAACTGATTGTCGGCGAAGCGATAGCGGCCCTGCACCTGGGTATCGGCCATGTGGCGCAACGGGAACACCAGCTTCAGATCGAGTTCGCCACGACCGCTCGCGGTCATCGGTTGCGTGAAATGATCGATGCGTTCGCCCACGGGGCTCGCCTCGATGAAGTCAAGAAACTGCTGGGTCGCGCCGCTGGCCCGGCCATTCACGGTGAGGATTTCCTCATGGTGTTCGAGATCGGGGATTTCGGCGGTCACATTCGACAGCCTGACGCCGGACAAGGTCGCGCGCTCGCCGCGAATCAGCATGCGCACCCCTTCGAACAGCAGCTCGCCGTCGATGCCGGTGATCTTCGGCCAGCCGCTGGCGTAATCCAGGTCGGCGCCTTGAAACGTGCCCTTGACCTGGAAGATGCCCTGCTTGCCATCGCGAAAAGGGAATTGCGCCAGCGGCCCCTTGAGCCGCAACGAGGCGTTGCCGGACCGGCCGCCGACGATGCTGGCGCGCAACCATTCGCGGGTGGCGCCGCCCACCGCCAGCGGCATGTAGCGCCAGACGGCCATGCCGTCCCCGCGCGTCAGCTTGGCCGAAAGATCAATTTCCCCCGGACCATTGCCCGTATGGCGATAACGGCCGGTCACTTCGCCGCTGGCATCGGGGTTGGTAAACGCCAGGCGCGCAAGCGACAGATCAATTTGCCCGGACTGCGCCGCCGACCGCTCAGCGGGCACACTCCAGCCGATCTCGGCGGCCAGGTGGGTCAGCGTCAGCGACGGTTCGGCGAACACCTTTGGCAGCTCGATCCGCGCGTCTGTGCTGTCGAGGTGTATCTGGCCAGCGCGCTCGTCGCCTTCCAGGCGACCCGACAGGCCGGCAAAACCGGGCAGTTCCTTATGCGCCGCCAGGCCGAGGTCGGCGAAATGGCCTTTCACCTGCCAGCGCGCGGGCGATGTGGACGACGTGGGCGATCCGCGCCAGCTCAGCAACAGATCCGACACCAGGCCGCGCGGCGCGAAGGTTTGCAGACGGGTGTGGACTTCATCGGGCAGGGGCAGATAGCGCGCCAGGGCGGTCAATGCGGCCAGGTCAAGGCCATTGGCCCGGAACTCGCCGCCCCCTTTGTCCTTCAGTCCGGTGTCGAGCTTCAGGCTGGCATCAGTGGGCGACAACACAATGCCATCCGCCGTGGCCAGCGCCAGGCGCTTGACTTCCCCGGCCAGCCCCGCGCCGGTATGCCGCCCGGCCAAGCGACCTTCGAGGTGTTGCAGTTCCAGTATGGGCAGATTCGGCTGCAAACGCACGGCCAGGTCGGCAAGCCGCAAATCGGCGGTAAATCCGGTCGGCAACAGGTTTTCGAAACTCAGCCAGAGGCGCAAACTGCCGAGGCCGCGCGTCAACTCCAGTGGCGCGTCGAACCAGGGCGCCCAGGCCGCCAGATCGGTCTGCTCGACATCGGCATACAGTTCGCCGCGCCAGGCGGCCAGGTCGTCCGGATCGCGGCCGACCAGATTGCCGCGCAGATCGAGCCGCGCCGCAAGCCCGGTCGGCGGCTCTGCGGAAAGACCGAAACTGTGGTGACGACCGAAATTTTTCAGTTCGAAATTCAGTTGCCGCAATTCCAGCGGCGGGGCGCCGCGTTGCTCGTCATGCCAGACGATGCGCGCGTCGCGCACGACAATGCGGCCTTGCTTGAGCAGCCAGTCGGCAAAATCGCTTTCGCCATCCCCCTGCACCGACAGGCCGGCGACATGGATGACGCCGTCGGCCGTGCGGCGCACGTCGAGCGCCGGCGCGACAATTTCCAGCCGATGCAGGATCAGGCGCAGACGCCAGAGCGAAGCCCAGCCGATCTCGGCATCAACCTGATCGAAGGACAGTGCCGGCCGCCCCGCGCTGTCATGCACCTGCAACTCCTTGAGGTGCAAGCGCGGATGCCATCCCGGCCATTCCGCCGTCAGCGCGCCGATCTTGACCGGCAGGCCAATGGCGCTGGACAGTTGCTGTTCAATCGCGCCACGGTAGGTGGCAATCTCGGGGAGGATGAGATAGCGCCCGGTGAGTATCAGCAAGGCGGCCGCGAAGTAAAGCGACAACAACAAACGCCCGCCCCAGGTCAGCAGGGAACGCAGGAAGGATGGCGAGAAGAAGGAAAGTAGTGCAGGCAAGGGGCGGGGGAGGTCTAAAATATGACGGATTCACGGTGGCCCGCGCATTGCGGCCACAATTTTGCAGCCAAAATTTTGCAGCGATAACCAGACGAATTTTAATCCATGACAGCCCCAACCTCCCGGCAAGCCATCCCGCTTGATTTTTCTCGCTACCTGGCCCGTCTGGTCCAGGCCAGGCCCGAGCTGGCCGCGACGATCGACGCCGCGGTGGGTGTGGCTGCCGGCGCCCTGGATGCCGCGCTGCTCAAGCGCTGGCTGGACGAAACCTTCCCTGGCACGCCGCTGGACGAAGACACCCTGAAACCGGCGTTGCGCCGTCTGCGCCAGCGCGCCATGGCCCACATCGCCAGCCGCGACCTGGTCGGCATGGCCGACCTGACCGAAGTGGTCGAGAGCATGACCCTGCTCGCCGAGACTGTCGTCCCCGCCGCGCTGGCCGTGGTCGAAGCCGGCCTGGTGGCACGCTACGGCACGCCGCAAAACCCGACGGGTGAGCGCCAGCACTTGATCGTCATCGGCATGGGCAAGCTGGGCGGCCGCGAGCTGAATGTCTCCTCCGACATCGACCTGATTTTCGTCTATCCAGAGGACGGCGATACCGCCGGGGACGGCGACACCGTCGGGAAAAAATCGATTTCCAATTTCGAGTTCTTTTCCCGCGTCGGCCGCGGACTGATCAACGCTCTGCATGAGATCACCGGCGATGGCCAGGTTTTCCGTGTCGACATGCGGCTACGGCCCAACGGCGACTCCGGGCCGCTGGCGTGCTCCTTCGACATGCTGGAAAACTACTTCATCACCCAGGGCCGCGAATGGGAGCGCTACGCCTGGATCAAGGCGCGGCCGCTGACTGCCAGCCCGCGCCAGGAAGAACTGGAAACCCTCCGGCAGCATTTCGTCTTTCGCAAATATCTCGACTTTGGCGCCATCAATGCGATGCGCGATTTGCACGCGCAAATCCGCCGCGAGGTGGTGAAGAAGGACATGGCCAACAACGTCAAGCTCGGCGCCGGCGGCATCCGCGAAATCGAGTTCATCGCCCAGGTCTTCCAGTTGATTCGCGGCGGCCGCGACCGCGCCCTGCAGATCAAGCCAACCCTCGAAGTGCTGAAATTGCTGGTGGATCGCGACCAGCTCGATCTCGACGCAGTCGTCGAGCTGTCGTCGGCCTATCGCTTCCTGCGCCGTCTTGAGCATCGCCTGCAATATCTCGACGACGCCCAGACCCACGCCCTGCCCGAAAACCCCGCCGATCAGGCGCGCGTGGCGCAGGCGATGGGCTTCGGCAATTATGAAGCACTGCTGATGGAACTGGACGACCACCGCCAGGCCGTGGCACGCCACTTCGCGGCGATTTTTGCCGACCCCAATGAACAGAACCATGCGCTCGACCCGGTCTGGTCGCATCCGGATCGCAGCGACGGCGCCAACGATAATGGCGCGGCACTCACAAAACTCGGCTTTGGCGACACGGCGGCGCTTTGCGCGCGGCTCGCGAATATTCGCGGCGGCACCCGCTACCAGCAGATGAGCGAATCGACCAAGGACCGCTTCGACGCACTCGTGCCGCACATCATCAAGGCCGCCGCCTCGGTGCAGACCACGGCGCCGAACCCGGACGACACGCTGATCCGCATGCTCGACCTGCTCGAAGCCATCGGCCGGCGCGCCGCGTATCTGGCGCTGCTGCTGCAATATCCCCATGCCGTCGAACAGGTGGCGAAGATCGCCAGCGCATCAAGCTGGGCGGCCGATTATCTGCTGCACCACCCGATACTGCTCGACGAACTGCTCGATCCGCGTCTCCTGCAAATGCCACCCGACTGGCCGGCGTTTCGCCAGCAACTCACCGAACAGACCGACCTCCTGGAGCCCGACACCGAGCAGCAGATGGATGCCCTGCGCGAAGCACACCACGCCCAGGTGTTCCGCCTCGTCACCCAGGATGTCGCGGGGCTGCTGCAACTCGAAAAACTTTCCGATCACCTGTCCGAACTCGCCGACATCCTGGTCGACCGCACCATCACATTGGCCTGGCGCAAGTTGCTCAAACGCCATCGCGACACGCCGGCCTTCGCCGTCATCAGTTATGGCAAGCTCGGCGGCAAGGAACTCGGCTACGCCTCGGACCTCGATCTGGTCTACCTTTTCGACGACCCCGCCATGGAGGCCGCCGAGGTCTACTCCAAGCTCGCCACGCGCCTCAACACCTGGCTGTCGTCGCGCACCGCCTCCGGCATTCTGTTCGAGACCGACCTGCGGCTGCGCCCGAACGGCGACGCCGGACTGGTCGTCAGCTCACTGGCCGCCTTTCGCCAATACCAGCTCGAATCGGCCTGGATTTGGGAACATCAGGCGTTGACCCGCGCACGTTTCACCGCTGGCGATCCCGCGCTTGGCGCCGCTTTTGAAAAAATTCGCTGCGAGGTGCTGCAACAGCAGCGCGACCGCGTTGCGCTGCGCGCGGAAGTGCTGGCGATGCGCCAGAAGATGAGCGACAAGCTCGCCAGCCGGGGTGATACGGAGATTTTCGACCTCAAGCATGATCCCGGCGGGCTGGTGGATGTCGAGTTCATCGTGCAATACCTGATCCTCGCCCACGCCTGCGACCATCCGCGCCTCACCGGCAATCTCGGCAACATCGCGCTGCTGAAGATCGCCGCCGCATGCGGACTGATTCCCGCCCAACTGGCCGATGAAGTCCGCAACGCCTACCGCGAATACCGCCGCCTGCAGCACCTGCGGCGGCTGAACAATCTGGACAGCCGCATCGCGGCGGCCCAGGTCGCGCCCCATGCGGCAGCCGTGCGCCTGCTATGGCAACACGTCTTCGAGCCCACCCCTTCCGACCCACTATAATCACATACCAACCCTCAAACATTTGCAGGAGTTTTTCATGAAAATCACATCCCTCGTTTTCGCCGGGCTGATTGCCGCGGCGGGCGCCGTTGCCTTCACCGCACAGGCCGCCGAACCCAAGGCGCAGACCGTTGCCGCCATTTACCAGAACAAGGCCGGCCTCACCGGCAAGACCATCAAGGTCGAGGGTAATGTGGTCAAGGTCAACAACAACATCATGGGCCGCAATTTCGTGCATGTGCAGGACGGCACGGGCAAGGCCGACGCCGGCAACAACAACCTGATCGTCACCAGCAAGCAAACCGCCAATGTCGGCGACAAGGTCGCCATTTCCGGCGTGGTGGTGCTGAATCGCGATTTCGGCAGCGGCTATTCCTATCCGCTGCTGATCGAGGAAGCCAGCATCGCACCCAAGAAATAATTGCGGAAACAGCTGGCTGCGTCCGACCATGCCTGAAGCCGACGACGACTTGATGGATCTTGATTTCACCCAACCGGGGGCCATCCCCGCGAAGGTGGAAGCCAAGCCGTCCCGCAGCAACGTGCCGCCCCGCATCGAGGCGGTGGCCCGGCTGTTTGCCGGCGGCGACGCGGCCCAGGCCTGCACCATGCTCGAAGGCACCCTGCATCAGGAAGATTTTGGCACCGCCACCGAGCTGGCCTGGGGCATGCTGTTCGAGTTATATGTCATCCTCGGCCGGCGGCAAGCCTTCGAGTCGCTCGCCATCGGCTTTGCCAATAAATTCGAAAAATCGCCGCCGACCTGGGCGCCGCCGACGACTGGCGCGACGCCAGTCGGCAAGGATGGCTTCGCCACCGTGACGCTCTCGGGCGAACTGGGCGCGAATGCGGTGCAGCCCCTCGCCAAGCTGCACGCCGTGGCCGGCAAGGTGCCGGGCGTACGCCTCGACCTGGCCAAGGTGATCGATGTCGATGACACGGGCTGCGGCGCGCTGCTGGAAACCCTGCGCGTTTTCAAGCAGCTCAAGAAATCCTGCGTGCTGGTCGGCGGCGAGCGGATCGCGGCGCTCCTGGCGCCCAAAACCGTGATGGGCGAACGCCGCGACGAGGCGACCTGGCTGCTGCTGCTGGAGCTTTACCAGAACCTCAATCGCCAAGAAGACTTCGAAGATACCGCCGTCGGCTATGCGGTGACCTTCGAGGTATCGCCGCCGTCATGGGAAGCGCCAAAGACGGTGCCGGCGGCAACGCCGGTCGCCCCGCCCAAGGACGTGGCGGTGGACTGTTGCGGGCTGTCCGGCGAGATGAGCGGCGCCAACCGCGAGCTCTTCGCGGCACTCCTGGCCCGGGCGAACAAGCAGCGCGAGGTCAGCGTCGACGCCAGCGGCCTGCGGCGCATGGACATTGCCTGCGCCGAAACATTCGTCCAGCTGCTGGACGAACTCAAGGCGGCGCACAAAGCCGTGCGCCTCCGCAATGCCAGCCACCTGCTGGTCGGCCTGTGGCGCGCGCTCGGCATCGACAGCGCGGCGACGGTCGAGCCACGCAAGCTCTGATGGAAAGACCCGCATGCCCGTCAATTACGCCACCCCCGCTCCCGATCAATTGCATGCCGTCGCCGGCGTCCGCCTCGGGGTTGCCGAAGCCGGCATCCGCAAGGCCAAGCGCCGCGACCTGACGGTGATCGAACTGGCCGCCGGCAGCCGCGTCGCCGGGGTATTCACGCAGAACCGCTTTTGCGCCGCGCCGGTGCAGGTCTGCCAGGAGAATCTAAAAAAGGAAGGCATCCGCGCGCTGGTCATCAATACCGGCGTCGCCAACGCCGGCACCGGCGCAGCCGGCCTGCAAGCCGCGCAGCTCACCTGCGCCGCCCTCGCCCGCTGCATGGAAATCCGCGCCGACCAGGTGCTGCCATTCTCCACCGGCGTGATCCTCGAACCGCTGCCCGTCGACCGCCTCAAGGCCGGCCTGCCCGCCTGCATTACCGCGCTGCGGAGCGACGGCTGGCACGCTGCCGCCCACGCCATCATGACCACCGACACGGTGGCGAAAGCGGCGTCGAAAAAAGTCGGCGCTGGCAACACGGCGGCAACCATCACCGGCATGGCCAAGGGCGCCGGCATGATCCGCCCGAACATGGCGACCATGCTCGGTTTCGTGGCCACCGACGCCGCCATCAGCCAGCCGATGCTGGAACGGCTCGTCAAGGAGGCCGCCGACGAATCCTTCAACTGCATCACCGTGGACGGCGACACCTCGACCAACGATTCATTCATCCTGATCGCCACCGGCCAGGGCCCGGCGAAATTCGAAACAGTCGATGCGCCCGGCTGGGCGGCCTTCAAGCAGGACGTGATCGCCTTGGCCCGCGAACTGGCCCAGGCCATCGTACGCGACGGCGAAGGCGCCACCAAATACATCGAAATCGCCGTGGCGGGCGGCCGCACGCGCGATGAATGCAAGGCCGTCGGTTATGCGATCGGCCACTCGCCGCTGGTGAAAACCGCCTTCTTCGCCTCCGACCCCAACCTCGGCCGCATCCTCGCCGCCATCGGCTACGCCTGGAACAACGACCCGGGCCTCAAAGACCTCGACGACACAAAAGTCAAGGTCTGGCTCGGCGACACCCTGGTCGCGGAGAACGGCGGCCGCGCCGCGAGCTACCGCGAAGAGGACGGCGCCGCCGCGATGAAACCCGCCGAAATCAAAATCCGCGTCGACCTCGGCCGCGGCAGCCACACCGCCACCGTGTGGACCTGCGACTTCAGCTACGACTACGTGAAGATCAACGCAGACTATCGGAGTTGATGCCTTACCGTTTCTGAACGTTTTGTTTTACGCATTGTGGCGAGTTGCGTGAGCTTGCCCTAGCGCGCCAGTATCCAGCCGATCAGGTTCTCGATCCGCGCGGCATCGCGGGTTTTGACGATGCCATGCGGTTCCTTCTCGCCGTCGATCTCCACTTCACTGGCGACGGTGACGTGGCGAGTCAGCTTGGCCTTGGCATCCGCATCTCCCTGGTACTTGGCGGCGATTTTGGCGAACGGCGGGCCGGCCTTCTGTTTCGCCACGTCATGACACTTGGTGCAGCGGCTATCCTTGAGCAGCGTCATGGCATCTGCTTCATCGGCGGCCAGGGCCGGCGCGGTCTGCAGCGCAAGCGCCACGAGGCAAGCGGGAATCGATAATTGGCGCATGAAGAGTCTCCTGATGTCGAGAAAATGGATTACTGCAGGCTGCCGATATAAACGGTGACGGCGCGGGTTTCCAGCTCCGTCAGCTTGGCGGCGATCGAGTGCATGATGGCGTTGTCGTTGGTGCGCGCCCGTTGGTTGAATTCCTGCAACTGGGATTCCAGATAGCGCGGATGCTGGCCGGCCAGGCGCGGCAATTGCTCGGTGCCGAGACCTTGCACGCCATGGCAGGATGCGCAGGATGGAACGCCGGAATAGGTATTGCCCTTGTGATAAATGTACCTGCCGACCGCCGCCAGATCGGGGTCGCCCGGCTGGCTCGCCGCCGCCGGTTTGCTGGCGTAGAAGTCGCCCAGAACGGCAATGTCCTCGTCCTTGAGATCCTTGCTCATCTCGCCCATCACCTCGCTCTTGCGGCGGCCGTCACGGAAATCCGCCAACTGCTTGCGCATATAGCTCGGGTGTTGGGCCGCCAGCCGCGGATAAATGCGGCTGGCGCTCTCTCCTTCCGGCCCATGACATAGCCCGCAGCGCTCGATGATGATCTTGTTGACATGCGGGGGCACCTCCAACGCTGCCACGGATGAGGCCAGGCCGAACCCCAGCAGCACGGCAAACGCGATACGCAAGGCAGTCATGATGGGCAAGCTCCTTGTCGTTAGCCGCTGAAGAACCCGGTCCCAATCATCACCAGCAGCATCAGGCCGACGGTGATGAGGAGGAGGCCGAGGACGACCGAAGCCTTCTTCATCGCCGGCGAGGGGGCCGATACCAGACGCTTCGTGAGTTCGCCGGAATCCACCAGACGCTGGTACTGCGCCGGATGGTCATGGCGGAACTCGCGCAGCGACTGCGTGCCGGTGAACATCACGATATCCGGCGGCGGCAGCTTGTCGGGGCGGAAGTGGTTGTTGAAGAAGTGCACCGTGAAGAGAAACACCGCCGCCAGGAAGGCTTCTTCCGCATGCACCAGCGTCGCCACGTTGAACGCCCAGCCCGGCAGATACTCGGCCGTGACGTGCGGGATGGCCAGCATCAAGCCGCTCCAGCCGATCACGTTGACGCCCCAGAACACCGCCCAGTAGTCGAACTTCTCGTAATAGGCCCAGCGCTCGAACTTGGGCCGTTCGCCCTTGCCGAGGAACCACTTGAACATGCCGATCATGTCATCGAGGTCCTTCCAGTTCGGCACCAGCGAATCCGGGCCGAACCACTTGAAGGTCTTGTCGCGCAACAGTTTCTGCAGCACGTAGATGAGGTGGATCATGAAAATGGCGACGAACAGGCCCGCCGCTACCCGGTGGATGATGCCGAGCACCTGCGGCCCGCCGAGCGCCTTGGCAACGACCGGCGCCCAGTCGCTGTGGGCGAACAGTGCGGTCGTACCGGTCAGCACCAGGGCCATGGTGGATAGGGCGAAGACCAGGTGGCCAAGCCGCCAGCCCCAGTGGAAGCGTTCGACGAACATTTTCTCTTCGTCGAGGTTCAGGCCGGTGGTGTCAATGCGGTGGTGGTGCTTGCCGGCTTTGCGGTCCTGCCACTCACGGTAGTACCAGAGGCCGGAGTGCAACCAGAAGAAGGCAAACACGCCGACCAGCAGCCAGATCATTAACTTCGAGGTGACGTACATCACCGGATATTTTTCGAAGTCATGGGTGTTGGCGTGCGGGTGGAAGGACGAGAAGCCACCGGTGGCCAGCGGCAGTTTCTTGCCGTCATGGCAACTCTGGCAGGTCTTGAGGCGGTTGTCGGGGTGAACCTTGGATTGGGGGTCTGCGACGGCCTTGATGCCGTGGCTGTCATGGCAGCTCACGCAGCGCGCGGTGTAGGCCCAGCCCAGGCGCGAGACCTGGCCGTGGTAGGTGTCGTGGAAGCTTTTCAGCTCTTCCTTGTGGCAGGTGCCGCAGTCACCGGTGCTGGCGAGCTTGAAGGAATCACCGGAGGTGCCGGTGACGCTGTGGGCGCTATGGCAGTCGGTACAGACGGCGGCCTTGAGGTTGCCCTTGTCGATGACCTCTTCGCCATGCACCGAGCCGCCCCAGATGTCGAGCTGGTCTTCGTGGCACTGGCCGCAGGTCTCGGGGATGGACTTGTGCCAGGCCGTGCGCCGCTCGCTTTCCTGCGGCGGCACGTCGAAGTCGTGCGAGCTGTGGCAGTCGTCGCACTTGGCGAGCGGGGTGCCGGGGATGTCCTTGTTCTCGCGGGCGTGGAAGGATTTGTTATAGGCCTCGATGTTCTGGAAAACGACGCCGAGGCGGGGTTTGTCCTTGGTCTTGCCTTCCTGCTGCGCCTTGGCCCACAGGCCTTCGTGGCAGCCGATGCAGCTGGCTTGCGGGGCGTTGGCGTCGAGCTGGTGGTCTTTCCGGGCATCGACGATGTTCTTGTGGCAGTCCAGGCATTGCATCTGGCTATGCACGCTCTTGGCGAACTTGCGCTTGTCGATGCTGCGCAGCTCGCGTTCGTCCTCTTCACCGTCGATGACCACCGGCACCTTGATCTTGTCATGCTTGTTCTCATGACACTTCAGGCAGGATTCTCTGGAGAGGGGATCTGAAGATTTCACCGCACTGGCGAAAGCCGCGCCTGGCAGCGCAATCATCACGGAAAGCAGGGCGGCAAACAGCATCCAGCGCTTTGGCAGGATGGCATGAATCGGGGTGTGCATTTTCAGGTACTCCATGAGGATGGGCTAACCATCCAGCCGGTCTGGCGACACGGGTTCGCGCTCAAGGCAAGGCGCAAAAAAACGCGGCTGCCACCACCGGAAGGGGGTGGCAGCCGCGAGGGTGCATCAGAAACCGACTTTGACGCCCATCATCAGGAGGTGATGACCGCCGGTGAAAGCGCTATCGACCTTGTCCTTATAATAATCATAGACATAGCCGGCCTTCAGCGTGATCTTCTTCTTCATTTCATAGTCCACACCAAAGGCCAGGCTGTGCAACGTGTTGTCGATCTTGTCGTTGACCACATAGGCAGTGGCGCCCGCAGGAAGACTTGCGGTACTGTTCGTCTTCATACTGCCATCGGACATGGACAGTATGTAACTTGCACGGTACTTCAGCAAATCCGTATGCTGGTAGTCGGCATTCAGAGAAAGTGACCAAGTGTCAGCCTTGAAATTCGATATGCCGCGATTTTCAAAGAGAATGGCGGCATTCTCAAACCGGCGAAGGTTACTGCCCAGGAAATAGGTTTCAAAGTCGCTCTGCATCCAGTCCAGACTGCCGCTCAAATTGAGCCATTCTGAGGGCGCGTAATCAAGCGAGAATCCAGCACCATGGAAGGTGTCGTCGGCCTTTTGCTCAAACTCCGTACCAAGGACGGTCCGTGCCGCATCCGCGTTGTAGACGCTGTGATCATCATTCTTTTTGCGCTTGTATTGGTAGTAACCATTGACATTGGTGGCATTGGAAACCGCATAACCCATCGCTGCCCTGAGTTTGTAGGCTGTTTCAGGTTCTGATATCGCGCCGGTCTTGCTGGCCATCACAACGGAGGGGTCAATGCGAAGCGTCATGCCTTTCATTGGGCGGGCAGACCATTTCAGATATAACTCGTCCGATTTGGTCTCATCGGCAAACAAAGAGACCATAGGCTGAATACCACCGGCAGGTGTCGCGGGCGTCTTGTATTGAAGATCCCGATCAATGTCTTCATGCTTCCAGCCCGCGACCAGACTGGACTTGGCTGGCAGACCACTAAACTTGGCCGAAAGACCATAGGTCAGCGACTCGAGACGTGCAACGCGAAGACCCCATTTTTCTCGGTCTGTTTGAACAAGCACAGTCCCCATGGACATGGGAGAGTCGTTATCACGATTGCCGTACTTGGCAAAACCTTCCAGACCGACTGTGCCGGACAGTTGGTGGCTCAGGTTGAAGAAGGCGTTTTCGGTGCTGATCTTGCCGTTCCAATTAGAGGTTGCTTGGCTCAGTGTTTGGCTATCCTGAGACAATCGGGACATGCCATAACCCAATGCGACCGCAGTTCTGTCAAATGATTTGGAAAGCCGCAATGTGTTCGACATAAGCGTCGAGTCGGGCGTGAAACCGGCCGGACGATTGAAGTTGGCTGCACTCATCGTCCATATAGACGGTAAGGGTATGCTGGATTGCAAATAATCCGGGGCATTATTCACGAACTTTTCCAACTTTCCGTCGTATGCAAACTGGAATCCATTTCCGGGTGACGTCGTGAGATTCATGCTGAACCTGTGAAGGTTTTCTTCAACCCGTTGATCAAGGCCCCACCAGCGTTGCAGAACCCGCCCAGCGACCGTAGCCCCCCCCGGGTTTGTCAGCACATCGCCGCCGCCCAGGACTAGGGTTTGGAGCTTGTTGCCCTCGCGTTTGTAGCCGTCGTAATTGAAGGCAATGGAACCCCAGTCGCCCAGCAGCGCGGGCTTCAACTTCATGCCGAGGCCGAAGGTCTTGCGGTCGATCTTGAACTTGCCAGATCCATCGGTGCCGTCATTGAACTGGGCCAGAAAGCCGCTGTTCGTATTTGCTGGAGTTGCAATGTCGGCAAAGTTGCAGTCTGCTCGGTAGGTCTCGCACGGTGCTACCCCAGTGCGATTCGGGTTGAGCAGATACTTGGCGCCATCGCTGGCAGAGCGGAAGCCGTTGTAGTAGCCCTTGATGCCGAAGCTGCCGGTGTTGATCGTGGCTTTGTTGTTGTAGTTATCCAGCCCATAGCCGTGGCGCTCGACGGTGAAGATGTCTCGCGTGCCGTCGTTGATGGCCAGGTTCAGATCGATGTCACCGTAAAACCCGTTGTCCCGATCGCCGCCCCAAACGCCCACCGGGCTGTAGCTTTCAAGGAAATGGGTGAGGTTGCCGCCCGGGCCCTTTGTGAAGTCCGAATACACCAGCTTGGCGGTGACGTCGCCCGTGATGGTGTTGCCGACCGGCTCGGCCGCTTGCACCGCCTGCGCCACGGCAACGGCCATCACGCTCAGGCAGAAATATTTTGCAGTTTGCTTCGTTTTCATGTCTTGTCTCCGATTCGCGTTGCGTCAGTTCAATAGCGCAAGTGCTGGTCCTGGCTGCTGCCGTGGACCTGGCTGTGACAGCTGCTGCAGTTACGCAAGGCAGTCGCAGAGATGATCTGATTGTTGCTAGATGCACCCGTTTGTCCATGTCGATTATTTGTGATCGTGTGGCACTGGATGCACAGCGCAGGCTGAGCCAATGTCAGAAGCTTCTGGTTGTGGGTGCCGTGCGGGTTATGGCAGGTGGCGCAATCCTCAACCGCCGGGGCATGCTCGAAGACATGAGGGCCGCGCACGTTCTGGTGGCACTGCGTACATTGCTGCGTCTTGGCTGCCAGTGACAACTGCTGGCCGCCGTGGGCGTCGTGACAGCTGACGCAGGTGACGCCGCCCTCTTTCAGCGGATGGTGCGAACGCATGTTGAACTTGGCGGCGACATCCTTGTGACAGGAGATGCACAGTGCCGCATCCTTGCCCGCACGCTCCATGCCAGCCGTCAGCGACTTGATCTTCGGCTTGTGGTTGCCGTGGCAGTCGCTGCACTGCACGTTGGCCTTGGCGTGATCGGAGAAGGCGAAGTTCATGTGCTTGGCGTCGTTTTTGTGACAGCTCAGGCACTGCTCGGATTTTGGCGCACCGGCCAGAACGGCTTTCGGCTTGTCCTTGCCGGTGGCGCTTTCGCGGGCTTCCTCGGCCTTGGCGTGCTGGACTGCCGTGGTGTGGCAGCTGACGCAGTCGCCATGATAGGCGTGCTTCATGTGCGCCTTGGCTTCGGTTTCGTGACAGCTCACGCATTGGGCACCGACCGGGGCGCCACCCGCTTTGTTGGCGGCCGGTGCGGCTTGCGCGGCACCGAGCGCGAACAACCCGAACAGGATTACCATTCCGTTTAACAATCGCTTCAGCTTCATTGTCTTTCCCCTTCTCTAGATAATTCGAAGCCCGCTGCAGCTCAGCGGGACAGGATCCATTCGGCCAGATTCTTGATGCGCGCCGCATCGCGCGTCTTGACCGCGCCGTGCTCGACCTTTTCGCCATCGACCTCGACTTCATGGGGTTCGGTGAGGTTCTTGGTGATCAGCGCCATGGCGTCCGGCTTGCCCTTGTATTCAGCGGCAGTCTTCTTGAAGGACGGCCCTTTCTTGTTGCGCTTCTCGTCATGGCACTTGCCGCACTGGCTGTCTTTCAGCAACTTTTGGGCATCGGCTTCATCCACTGCGGCATGTACGACAGCACCGGAAAGTGTCATAAGCAGGGAACCGGACAACAGAATCGCGGCTTTCTTGAGGTTCATCGCATGCTCCAATCAATGAGAAGGCTTGAATAAGGCTTTGGGACGCGATGATCAACAGTTGCCGCAGGGCAATCAACCCCCCCCACAGGGCACTGGCAAGAGATCTTTACAAATATTTAGCTGCTGGGACCATTAATAGGGTCCATGCGGTGGCTTTGCCCTGCGGCATTGCCCGGACAGCATAGGAACCCGAGGATTGTTCGTCCCTGCCAACCACACCGCCATGCGATGTTCAACTTACTGTTTATGAGTAATATTTGCCGCCATGCCCATGGTTCGGAGCGTGCCTTGCCGACATTCGGGTGCGTAATGGACCCATTTTCCGACCAGAATCCATGGGCTCTACATGGGTTTGCATATGTAAAACTATGCAAACTTACCTGGCTCAATTGAACCTTTGTCGCATTTTTGCGAATACCCTTCGCGCCTGATTGCGGAATGTACTTGCCCCCATTACCGGGGCCATGTCGATGGAGACGAAGAAACTTGGAAACTTGCGCGCCACGCGTACTGCTGATCGATGACGACGCACCGCTTTGCCAACTGCTTGTCGAGTACCTCGGCGCGGAAGGCTTGAGACTGACCGCGGCGCACGATGGCGAGACCGGCTTGCGGGAAATTCACGGTGGCGCATTCGAACTGGTCATTCTCGACATCATGCTGCCGGACATCAGCGGACTGGAGGTATTACGCCGCATCCGTCGCACCAGCGATCTGGCGGTCCTGATGCTGACCGCGCGCGGTGACGATCTCGACCGGATTCTCGGCCTGGAACTCGGTGCCGACGACTACCTTGCCAAGCCCTGCAATCCGCGCGAACTGGCTGCCCGCGCACATGCCGTGCTGCGCCGCACGCGGCATGTGGTCCCGGATACCCGGCCGGAACAAGCCCCCGCAAGTTGGCTGACGCTGTCGATCACACAGCGCCGCGCCAACTGGCGCGACACACCGCTCAATCTGACCAGCACCGAATTCAACATCCTCGCCGCCTTGTTCGAAAACGCCGGCACAGTGGTTTCCAAGGCCGAGCTTTCCCGGCGGGCACTGGGTAGAACGCTGGTGCCCTATGACCGCAGTCTCGACATGCATCTGAGCCATTTGCGACGCAAGCTCGGCACGTTCGCGGATGGCCGCTCGCCGATTCAAACCATTCATGGTGCAGGCTACATCCTGTTGAAAGACTGAATGTCATGAACGCAGCCCTTTCCCGCTGGCGCCTGCTCATCCCCGGCCGGCTGTTCCTGAAGATATTCGTTTCGCTCTGGCTGTCGATAGCCACCATCGCACTTGCCGTCGACTTCATCGTCGACTCCCTGTTTCAGGCGAAACTGCGCCGCTCACCCGACCTGTCGCTCGGTTTCCGGGCCGAGTTGGCGACGTCACTGGTGGCAACCACCCTGCGTCAGGGTGACCGCGAAGAAACCCGCCGCCTGTTCGAGAGTTGGCTGGGAAAGCGCGACCTTCCGGTGCTGGTGGTCGATGCACTGGGGCAGGATATGTTCGGTCGCACCGTTGCGCCGGGGGCGCTGAAACAGGCACTCGCCGTACTGGAAACCACACCGGCGGAATTGGCAGTGCAAAAGGTGGATGCGCCGGACGGGCAGTCTTTTGTCCTGTTCGTGCCGCTGGCACTGCTGCCTTCTTCCCCGCCGCATCTGCACGTATACCAATACGCGGATTCGTCGCGCATCGAAATCCTCTCCATGACCCTGGCCAGCCTGCTTTTCGCCTTCGGCATGGCTTGGTATCTGTTCCGCCCGATACGCCATTTGCACGAGGCAAGCCAGAACTTTGCCGACGGCGCGCTGGATACCCGCATCGCCGCAATGCTCGGCAAGCGCAATGACGAATTTGCCGATCTGGCACGTGATTTCGACCGCATGGCGGAGCGTTTGCAAACCACCATCGAGGACAAGACGCGCCTGTTGCATGATGTCTCGCATGAATTGCGCTCGCCGCTGACCCGCATGCAGGTGGCCCTGGAAATGTCGCAGCAGGCGCCGGATAAAAGTGCGCGCATGCTCGACCGCATTCGCCATGAGGTCATGCGTCTCGATCGAATTCTCGGCGATACGCTGACGCTGTCCCGCCTCGAATCGGTGGCGGAGAGCAACGGGGAAAAGGATTGTGTCAATCTCGTGGAACTGCTCGAAGATATCGTCAGCGACGTCCGGTTCGAGGCCGCGCAGGAGGAGAAGAAAATCGTTCTCCACGCCAGCGGTGAGATCCTGATCGACGGAAATGCCGCACTCCTGCGCAGTGCGATCGAAAACGTGATTCGTAATGGCATGCAGCACACGCCGCAGGGCAGCACCGTAACCATCGGGCTGCTGGCGCCACGCCATGATTGGGTGGACCTGCGCATTTGCGACAGCGGCACGGGTGTGGCGCCGGACGAGCTCAATGCGATTTTCGAACCCTTCTACCGCGGCAAGGAAAACCGCGCCAATGGCGGCCATGGACTCGGACTCTCGATTGTCAGAAGAGCCATCGAGGCGCACGGTGGCAAGGTCAGCGCCGACAACCACAAGCCCGAAGGCGGCTTGTGCGTGATCATGTCACTACCTGTCGCCCAGCATGCAGACACATTACCGGAACCGCGCTGACTTTCATGATGCGTGAAACATCACCCCGCATCATGAAAGTCAGCCCCTTCCCATGGCCCCCCACCCCCTGCCCCCGCCCCGGGGCGGGGGTTGAAGTTTGTTCGCTGCGCTCATGGGGTTACTCGGCGTCAAATTGCGTGTTTCACGCTAACTTTCATGGTCGATAGCGCCACCCCCGGCCTGATCTGGCTGGCGCTCGGCTGGCTCGCCTACGCCGTACTGCATTCGCTGCTCGCCGCGCTGGCCGTCAAGGCCTGGGTCACGCGGCGCTGGCCGCAATTCGCTCCGGCTTACCGACTCGCTTACAACATCATGGCCGGCGTCCTGCTGCTGCCCCTCTTGTGGGCCACCTGGGCAATTCCCGGCGACTGGTTGTGGCGCTGGACAGGACTGGCGGGATGGCTCGCCAACGGACTGGCGCTCGCGGCGCTGGCCGGCTTCTGGCTTTCCTCGACCGGCTACGACATGGGGGAATTTCTCGGCACGCGGGCGCTGCAGGAGCGCCGCCGCGATGCCGGCGAGCACGACGGCTTGCGCATTTCGGCCCTGCACCGCTACGTCCGCCACCCGTGGTATGCGCTGGGGCTGCTGCTGATCTGGACGCGCGACATGAACGCGCCGTTCCTCGTTTCGGCCGTGGCGATCACGCTGTATTTCGTGATCGGCTCGCGCCTCGAAGAACGCAAGCTGGAAGCCCATTTCGGCGCGGCTTACCGGGATTACATGAAAAAAGTGCCGGGGCTTTTTCCCCTGCCCGGGAAAACCCTCTCCGCGACCGAGGCTGATTTGTTAATGCAAAGGTCAGTGGAGAGATTAATGGAGAGTTCTGGGCATCGCCAGCACGAACTCTGAAATGGGCGCCTCGAAGCGCGTGCCGTCTTCGGCAACCATCTGATAGCTGCCGCGCATGGTGCCCACCGGCGTCGCCAATGGGCAGCCGCTGGTATATTCAAACGATTCGCCCGGCTTCAGCAAGGGCTGATTCCCGACCACGCCCAGGCCACGCACTTCGTCCACCTTGCCCTCGGCGTCGGTGATGATCCAGTGGCGTGAAATAAGCTGCGCGGCGACGGTGCCGCTGTTCGTCAGCGCGATGGTGTAGATGAAAAAATAGCGCCCGGCCTCAGGCTCGGACTGCTCCGGCAGATACTGCGTCAGAACGTTGATGGTGATTTCGTGCTTTTTTGATTCGGCCATTCTGGCACCCTTGCTTATAGTTGGCATCAAAAATTGTTAGCCGGAGCAACACACGGCACCGATACAATCGGGTTCATTCCAGTTTAATCAATAGAGGAGCCTCTCCATGGCCGCCACAACGTCATTTCGCATCGCCCCGTCCATCCTGTCCGCGAACTTCGCCAAACTGGGCGAAGAAGTCGATAACGTGCTCAAAGCCGGCGCCGACATCGTGCATTTCGACGTGATGGACAACCATTACGTACCCAACCTGACCATTGGCCCGCTGGTTTGCGAAGCGCTGCGGAAGCATGGCGTCACCGCGCCGATCGACGTGCATCTGATGGTCAAGCCCGTCGACCGCATCATCCCCGATTTCGCCAAGGCCGGCGCCACCTACATCACCTTCCACCCGGAGTCCTCCGAACATGTCGACCGCACCATCGGCCTGATCAAGGAATGCGGCTGCAAGGCCGGCCTGGTCTTCAACCCGGCCACGCCGCTGGACGTCCTCGAATACACGCTCGACAAGCTCGACATGGTGCTGCTGATGTCGGTGAACCCCGGCTTCGGCGGCCAGAAATTCATCCCCTACGTGCTCGACAAGGCGCGTGCGGTGCGCAAGATGATCGACGACCGGGGCCTCAAGGTGGAGATCGAAATCGACGGCGGCGTCGGCCCGGCCAACATCGCCGAAGTCGCCCGTGCGGGCGTCGATACCTTCGTTGCCGGCTCGGCGGTATTTGGCAAGCGCAACGAAAGCGACCCTAATCACTACGACACGATCATCGGCCAGATGCGCGCCGAACTGGCGAAGGTCTAAATCAGGCCCGCCCCTCCCGGCCTCCCCTCCCGGGGAGGTGACTGTTGCTCGCTGCGCTCGGCTATCACGGGGCGCTTCGTTACGGGCCACGGCGCGGATTGCGGCTGGCGCCGCGTGCCGCCTTTCCTTGGGGCGGCCCGGCGGAAAGTCTATTGGAGTGTAATTCATGATTTCCGTCAAAGCTGTTCTGCTCGACCTGGACGGCACGCTGCTCGACACCGTGCTCGACCTGCATGCCGCCGCCAACGGCATGCTGGCCGATCTCGGTCGGCCGCCGGTTGCCGTTCTGGACATCCGCGCCTATGTCGGGCGCGGCATTCCCAATCTGGTCAAGCGCGTGCTCGCCGGCAAGCTCGAAGCGGCGGACGATCCCGATCCGCCTCCGGCCGACGCACTCGCCAGCTTCAAGAAGCACTACGCACACTTCAACGGTCGCGCCGCGCAGCCTTTCCCCGGCGTCGTCGAGGGACTGCAGGCACTCAAGGCCATGGGCTTGCCGCTCGGCGTCATCACCAACAAGGCGCAGGCGTTCACCCTGCCCCTGCTCGAACGCACCGGGCTCGCGCCCTTCATGAGCGTGACGGTCAGCGGCGACCAGTTGCCGAAGCCGAAACCCGATCCGATGCCGGTGGTCTGGGCCTGTGGCCGCATGAATGTCTCGCCCGCCGACACCTTGCTGATCGGCGACTCGGTGCATGACTTCAAGGCCGGCCACGCCGCCGGCTGTCGCGTCTTCCTCGTGCCCTACGGCTACAACGAAGGCCAGGACGTGCAGGGCCTTGCCGCCGATGCTATAGTCGCGTCCATTCTTGAAGCCGCGCATTTGATTGACTGAGCTGATCCACAAACCATGAACA
>JAUXNZ010000086.1 GCA_030682595.1 Rhodocyclaceae bacterium
ATGGCGGCGGCGATGCCGTCATAGCGCGAGATGTAACCCAGCGAGACATCGCAGAAGGTGCATTTTTTCCAGTAACAGCCGTGCGCCACGGGCAGTTTGTTCCAGCGACCATCCGACCAGAGCCGGTGCATGGGGTTGAGCATGTCCAGCACCGATAGATAGCGGTCGAGCGGCAGGCCGTCCCAGGTGGGTGTGCCGACTTCGGCAAAGGGAACGTCGGGTTCGCCAGAGTCGATGTAACGGGCGGCGCCACCGTCGCGCAGGAAAGTGCGCACCAGTTGCTCGCGCGAGCGGTCGCCGTGCATGTGTTCAAGCAGCGCCAGCACCGGGCGCTCGCCATCGTCAAGCATGACGTAGTCGAAGTAGTCGAAGACACGCGGTTCGGCGAGTTCGCGCAATTCGGTGTTGGCGAAGCCGCCGCCGAGCACGGTGATGATCGTCGGATCATGCGCCTTGATCGCCCGGGCGATGCGGAACGCGCCATACACATTGCCCGGAAACGGCGCCGAGACCAGCACGAGTTGGGGCGCATGGCGCGTCATGGCCGCCAGCGTCAGCTCGGCGAGGGTGCTGTCGACCAGCGTCGGCGGCGCCGCCAGTGCCGCGGCGAGCGGATCGAAACTCGCCTGGCTTTGCGCCAGCGCTTCGGCGTAGCGCACGAATTCGAAGCGCGGGTCGACCGCCTCGCGCAGCACGTCGGCGACGTCGTTGAGATACAGGGTGGCGAAATGCCGCGCGCGATCCTGCACGCCGAGCGCACCGAAGGCCCAGGCCAGCGGATCGCCGCCTGCATCATCGATATAAGTATCGAGGGCGGTAAAGCGCGGCCCCTCGGGCAGGAAATTCCGCCCGGCGATGCGCCAGGCCATGCTCGGATCACGTCCCTGCAGAAAGGCCACCACGGGCGTTATGGTGGCGACATAGCGAGAAAACTCCCGCGCGAAGATTTTGGTAGACGGCGTGCGCCGCTGCTTTGGCAAGGCGGCAACGCACTCGCGCACGGCCGCCAGGCCTTGCGGCGAAAACAGGTGCAGGACCAGCGCCAGGGCGAGGTCTTCCTGCACGGCGGCAACGCCGCGCGAACGCAGAAAGCCCGTCAGATAGGCAGTGGAGGGATACGGCGTATTGAGCTGCGTCATCGGCGGGATGACTGACAGCACGCGCACGGTCATCGGCTTACGGCGCGCGCACGGGCGCGGGTTGCGTCAGCCGGGTATCCAGTCGCAATTGACCATCCCCCGGGAATGCGGGCTTGGTGCTCAGGCTCAGGCCCAACCAGCCACCCGCCAGAACGCCGACAGCAATGCAGCCGGCAGCCAGCAACCCGAGCTTCCTGCCGGACCATCCGCCGCTGCTTGCGGAAAAAGGGGGCTGGTGCGAATTGCGAGATTCATGTAATTCGAGCCTGGCCCGTTTTTCTTCTTCTTTTTCTTCTTTTTCTTTTTCGGTCTCCCCGATCTTCGCTGCCAGCGCCTGCTCGGCGACAGCACGCGCCTGCTGTGCCGCCTGCGCTTCGGCTTCGGCCTGTTGCCTGGCTGCGGCGGCGACATCGGCTTCCCGTTCCATGGCCAGACGTTGCATGGCAACGCGCGCGGCTTCCTGCTCGGCGGCAACCCGGGCGAGCGCCTGGATCTCGGCGGACTGCTCGGACTTGAGGCGCTCATGCGCGGCGACCAGCGCGGCGCGTTCCGCCGCGATTTTTTCCTCCACCAGTTCCCTGCCCTGCGCTTCCCGCTTGGCGCGGGCGGCGCTGGCGGCCGCCAGTTCAGTCAGCGCCTGCTCCTTGCGCCGGGCTTCGGCGCAGGCCAGTTCCTCGGTTTCGAGGCGGCCCCGCAGGGCGGCTTCAGCGGCCTGCTCGGCGCGCGCCTTTTCAATGGCCAGGCGCCGGGCCTGGGCTTCGATGCCGACGCGCTCCCTGGCCTGCTCTTCGGCCATCATTTCGGCCTGTGCGCGCTGCTCGGCGGCGGCCAGCAATACCGTCAAATTATCGACCCGCCGCTCGGCATCGCGCCGCGCCCGCTCATCAAGGCCGGCTTGCGCCAAGGCATTGGCCTGAGCAGTGCGGTGGTCGTCGAGCGAAGGTGAAGGTTCCATGATGATCATGAGGGGAAGATGCCGTTTGCGACTACAGAGTAACGCGCCCGGGTGCCTTGCGGCCGTTAGAATAGCGGCATGGAAACCCCGCTTGGGAGATAAATGATGGCCCACCCACTCGCCGGCCAGCCGGCCCCGCAGACCAGCCTCACCGACATTCCCGCGCTGCTGGCGGCTTACAAAAATGCCCCGGACGTCACGCAGGCCACCCAGCGCGTCGCCTTCGGCACCAGCGGCCATCGCGGCAGCGCCTTCAACGGCAGCTTCAACGAGGCGCACATTCTGGCCATCGCCCAGGCAGTTGCGGAGTATCGCGCGGCCGCCGGCATCACCGGCCCGCTCTTCCTCGGCATGGACACCCACGCCCTGTCCGCACCGGCGCAACAAACCGCGCTGGAAGTGCTGGCCGCGAACCAGGTCACCGTGCATCTGCAAAAGGATGGCGGCTACACGCCAACGCCGGTCATTTCGCGCGCCATCCTGGCGCACAACGCCGACCCGGCGGCACGGCGCGCCGATGGCATCGTCATTACACCGTCGCACAATCCACCACAGGACGGCGGGATCAAATACAACCCGCCGCATGGCGGTCCGGCCGATACCGATGTCACCGGCTGGATCGAGCAGCGCGCCAATGCCCTGATGCTCGACGGCAACCGCGCAGTGCAGCGCCTGCCCTACGCCCAGGCGCTGGCCGCGCCGACTACTTATTCTGTCGATCTGATGACGCCCTACATCGCCGCGCTGGGCGAGGTGATCGACATGGCGGCCATCCGCAATGCCAAGCTGAAAATCGGCGTTGATCCGATGGGCGGCGCGGCGGTGGCCTACTGGAAACCCATCGCCGAGTACTACGGCCTCGACATCACGGTGGTGAACCCCAGGGTCGATCCCGCCTATGGCTTCATGACGCTCGACCACGACGGCAAGATCCGCATGGACTGCTCCAGCCCGTATGCGATGGCCAGTCTGGTCGCACTGAAAGACCGCTACGACATCGCCTGGGGCAACGACGCGGACGTGGACCGCCACGGCATCGTCACGCCATCGCTCGGCTTGATGAACCCCAACCACTACCTCGCCGTCGCCATCCACTACCTGCTCACCCACCGCCCGCAGTGGCCAGCCGCCGCCGCGGTCGGCAAGACGCTGGTGTCCTCTGGCCTGATCGACCGCGTGGTGAATGGTCTCGGCCGCAAGTTCCGCGAAGTGCCGGTCGGCTTCAAATGGTTTTCAGCAGGACTGCTGTCCGGCGACTTCTGTTTCGGCGGCGAGGAAAGTGCCGGCGCGAGCTTCCTGCGCAAGGATGGCACCGCGTGGACCACCGACAAGGACGGCATCCTCCTCGGCCTGCTGGCCGCCGAGATCACCGCCGTCACCGGCCAGGACCCCGGCCGCCACTATCAGGCGCTCGCCGCGCAATACGGCACACCCCACTACATCCGCATCGACGCACCCGCCACCCCGGCACAAAAGGCCGCCTTCAAGCAGCTTACCGGCGAACGGGTCAGCGCCGCGACGCTGGCCGGTGAGCCCATCCTCGCCCGCCAGACCCGCGCGCCCGGCAACGACGCGCCGATCGGCGGCCTGAAAGTGACCACGGAAAACGGCTGGTTCGCCGCCCGCCCTTCGGGCACCGAGGACATCTACAAGCTCTACGCCGAGAGCTTCAAGAGCGCGGAACATCTGCAACAGATCGTCGCCGAGGCGCAGCAGATCGTCACGGCGGCGCTGGCCGGCTAGGACGGCCAGGAACGCCGTCCTGCCAGCGCCGACTTTCCGGCACGGTTGAACATATTTTCCTGTTGCGCTGTCGCGCATGCCTCTAAGCACATCAGCAATGCACAGAATGGATTCGGGTTAACTCCCGGATTGGATGGCTCGATATCAGAAGCAGTGTACGATTGGTTCTATCGGCCACCTGCTGTGCCAATTCAGGTGCGAGCCCACGCTTGCGGACCACCGATCCGGTTGTTCAGCCATGCGCCAGGGCGGGGTGACAAACATGCCAGGGATCTTGCGCGCGAGAATCAAGCCGGGGCCCTTAAACGCCTCACCCCAAACAAATGCGTCGCTCTACCATCGCTAACAGCCGCCCCGGAGGGACGCTGCGCTGGCTGGACACCCCATCACTCGCCGCAAAATAAACACTGAACTATTCCGACTAAATCAGTCTACTACTCATGCTACACGAGATCGCGATGCGGCCGACAATCGGTCCGGCTGCGCGGGTTTCGTGGCATGACTACCGGAGATCCCAAATGAGACAGACACACATCGACTATCTAGGTACCGATCTGGATTACACCCGCGCCGCCGCACTCGCCGCGACATTCGCCGACGCAGACAAGGAAGTCATCGAGCCGGTACTGGTCGCTTGGCATGACAGGAAGGCCGGACGCGTGTCGCCCGTCATCGGAGACGCCGACCTGAACAGCTACTGGCGCGATTACGGCGCGAGCCACGGCGGCCGGCTGGAGATTGACGTCGGCAACGACTTCACGTTCATCTACGCAGATTCCAGCGCTTTCGACTCCTACGAGGCCTCGCCCTACAGCAATCTGCACGACGCCGAGGGAAACGAACATCTCTGCCAGATCAACCTGCTGCGCGATCCGAGCCAGCCGACACCGGAAGCCTGCGTCGCACTAGACGAATGGACGAGCAAGCTGACCTGAACGTAAACACCGCCAGCGCTTGCGGCTTCACGCCTCAGTACGCCGGCCTCGAAACGCTGTATCAACAATTCGAGGACAAGGGTTTCGTCGTCCTCGGTTTTCCCTGCAACCAGTTCGGCGGCCAGGAACCCGGCGTGCGGAAACCATCGGCATGTTCTGCAAAACCAACTACCGTGTCACTCCCCCCTGTTCACCAAAATCAAAGTGAATGGCCACGAGGACCATCCGCTCTATGACTACCTGAGGCGCGAGGCAAGCGGGGTGCTGGGCAGGTAGTACAGCGAACCGATGCCGCGTACCCCGAACCAGCCGACCATGCCGCGTATCGGCCACGACGGGCGGGCGGAATATGCGTTATTTGTGCTTGATCAGTGTCCGGCTTGTCCAGCGCAATCGAATTCAAAACCTTCTTGCGTACGCCGCCGTACAGACGCACTTGGTCTGCCCGCCTAAGGTGCAACGGTGACAAGTTCATTCATGGATGACCGCCCAACGGCGGCAAAACACATGCTGTTTGATCTGGCGCAGCTTGTCAAAAATCGTCTGGTGCCTTTCACCGACTCAGTTACATCATCACTCGGCAGGCCGGCGTTACTCATTCAGGAGATCGATCATGAGCAAAGCAAAGACAACAGATGCTGGAAAAAGCAAACAGGAAATGTTCAACGTCTGAAAGAAAGGAAGGTCGCCATGCGTAACAAGGAACAAGGAAAGATAGGGTGGATATTGCTTTGGCTATTGGGAATCCCGATCCCGATCCTGTTGGTGCTGTTTGTCCTGCGTGGGTGCACCTGACGCGACTCGGTTGCAAAAGCTATGCCCAGCGTACCGCGCTTGATTGGCGTGGGCGCAAACCCGGGATTTACCAATGATTAGCCAGAGCCCGACCTCTTGCCATTATCTGCATACCGGCCAACGCACTTGCCATGCCGAAGATGGACGCGAGCTTCCGTGTGAAGGGTCCGGTCAGGACGCGTCGTTTGCCACCGGCACACCCTGGCCGGAGCCGCGTTTCGACGTGCGCGACGCTGAGGTCATGGACCGGCTGACCGGTCTGATCTGGTGTCGCAGTGCCGGTCTCACGGAATTCCCACTCACTTGGCAGGAAGCACTGGATTTCGTCGCGGTCATGAACCGCGAGCAGCGTTTCGGCCAGCGCGATTGGCGCATGCCCAATCGCCGAGAATTGCGCAGTTTGCTCAGTCTGCAAACCAGATTGCCGGCCCTGCCCGAGCGACACCCCTTCATCGATGTGTTCAACGGCTGGTACTGGACTTCGACGACGGCGGCCATCAGCCCGGCGCACGCCTGGTACGTCGCGCTCGATGGCGCGCGCATGTTTTACGGCGGCAAGGACCAATCCTCCATGCTCTGGCCGGTACGCGGCGAAGGTCTGGGCGTGGTCCCGCGCACGGGCCAATCGCTGTGCTACGACGCCGCCGGTAAAGTCATCGCATGCGCCGGATCCGGCCAGGACGGCGAATCGCGTTATGGTGCCCCGTGGCCCGAACCCCGCTTTGAAATGCTTCAGGCCGGCGTACTGGATCGCCTCACCCGCCTGCTCTGGCGCCGCAGCGCGAACCTCACCCCGCAACCGGTGCGCTGGGGTGAGGCCTTGGCAGCAGTGGCCAAACTCAACCATGAGAGCGAGGGCAGTGCCTGGCGTCTGCCCACCCTCAACGAACTGGAGTCCCTGGTGGATTGCGCCGCCCACAGCCCGGCCTTGTCGCCCGGGCATCCTTTCACCGACGTTCAGGACATTTACTGGTCGTCCACCACCAGCCTGTTCGAACCCGACTGGGCTTGGGCCCTGTACCTGACCAAAGGCGCGACGGGTGTCGGACATAAGCGGTTCGCAGAATTTTCGGTATGGGCCGTCGCAACACACTAGACCAATGGCAACCCACTTTTCAACCGCCTTGCAGACCCGCTGTGGGTCTGCAAGGCTCCGTCACGTATTGCTCAGTGGTCCCGCACCGGTACGGCCGATCATCGCCAGAAACTCGCGCCGGGGTGTCGAGCAGACCCTCGCGGTCCGGGTCGTCGCCTGCCCAGCGGATCAGGGTGCGTACCGCATTTTCAGCGTCGCTGCGGTCGGGACGGGGCGGTGGTTTGGCTGATTGGGTGGGTGTGTCATGCGGTTCGGAAGCCATGCGGACGATCCTTTCGTGCTCAAAAAAAGGTGCGCGCGGCAGCGCGCCGCGCCCCCTTGAAGCCCATATCGTCGTTAACAGGCGGTGAACCACCCCGCACATGGACGTCCCTTCGGTTTGTAGACTGTTCCCTGTCAATCTTTCTGTCTCTACGACAACGCGCACATATTGGCAACCGGACGCCTGGCGCTGGAGGGATAAACGAGCAAAAGCCACCGTCCTGCCAGTGCCACAGAAAAGTCGGCGCTGGCAGGACGGCGGTTGGCAGTATTCAGGTGCCGCAGAAGGTTCGAAAGTCCGCCATGAAGGCGCCCGATGCCGGCTCGGCGTAGCGCGCCAGCGCCGGGTCCTCGTCGTAAGGTCGCCGCAGCGCGGCCAGCAACTGCTCGAATGGGGCGAATTCGCCGCGCTCCGAGGCGGCCTCCAGCGCTTCCTCGACACGCTGGTTGCGCGCGATCAGCCAGGGATTGACCCGGCGCATGCGTTGGGCACGCAATTCGGCAGGCGGCCCTTCGTGCATCAGGGCGGCATCCTCGGCGGCGCAACGTGCGCGCCAGCGTTCCAGCCAGCGCTCCAGCCCCTGTGGCGCGGCGAACAGGGCGCGCAGCGGCGCCTCATTACCGGCCGCCGCATCCGCCAGCCGCCGCCAGGCCAGGGTGTGGTCCACCCCCTGCGCGTGCAACAGATCCAGCCAGCTTTCGCCCAGCGCGGCATCGCTGCGCGCGCCGTCCGCCACCTCCTGCAATTCGCCGCCGAGGCCGAGCTTGGCGCGCAGTCCCGCCAGCCAGTAATGATGGTAGCGCTCCGGGAAGGCATCGATCACCGCGCTGGCGATTTCGATCGCGCGGCCCTCGCTCGTGTCGATCAGCGGCAGCAGCGCTTCGGCCAGGCGCGCCAGATTCCAGCGGGCGATGCCGGGCTGCGCCGCGTAAGCATAGCGCCCCCCGGCGTCGATGGAGCTGAACACCGTGCGCGGATCGTAAGCCTCCATGAAGGCGCACGGCCCGTAGTCGATGGTCTCGCCGGGAATGCCCATGTTGTCGGTGTTCATGACGCCGTGGATAAAGCCCACGTGCATCCATTGCGCCAGCAGCGCGGCCTGGCGCTCGCCAACGGCGCGCAGGAAGTCCGCATGGCGTTGCGGGCTATCGACCAGGTCGGGATCGTGGCGGGCGATGGCGTAATCGGCGAGTTGGCGCACCATCGCGGTCGTGCCATGGGTCGCGAAGTACTGGAAGGTGCCGACGCGCAGGTGGCTCGCGGCGATGCGCGTGAGGATGGCGCCGGGCAGCAGGGTCTCGCGCCGCACCGGCGTGCCGCTCGCCACCACCGCCAGCGCGCGCGTGGTCGGAATGCCCAGCGCATGCATCGCCTCGCCGACCAGCACCTCGCGCAGCATCGGTCCCACCGCCGCCTTGCCGTCGCCGCGGCGCGAGAACGGGGTGCGCCCCGAGCCCTTCAGGGCGATGTCGCGCCGTTGGCCGTGGTGGTCGACGACCTCGCCGATCAGCAGCGCGCGGCCGTCGCCCAGGTGGGGCGAGAAGCTGCCGAACTGATGCCCCGCGTAAGCCTGCGCGATGGGCATGGACCCGGCGGGCAGCGCGTTGCCGGAAAACATCGCCGCCAAGGCAGGCGCGTCATGGCCGGCCAGGCCGAGCCGCAATTCCCCGGCCAGGTCGTGGTTGAAGAACAACAGTGCGGGAGCAGGCGCGCGCTCCGGCTGACAAGCAGCGTAGAAACCCGGCAGGTCGCGGGCGTAGGTGTTGTCGAAGGGAATGGCACTGTTTGACATGGGCTGTCCGGCATCCGCCGCTCCAGGTTGGTCGGACGATTAATTGCCTCCCGGATGGCGGAAGGCAGCAAGCAGGAATCAGATGGTGGCCAACGCGCCAGAAGCAAGTCGGCCATTCTGGAGCCTGCCACGTTGCTCATGCCGTTGCTTGGACTGGCGCTGGGCGGCTAGGCGGCCAGGAACGCCGTCCCGCCAGCGCCGACTTTTCAGCGCTTTGCTCAGGCCAGCTCCACCTCGGTAACCAATGTCGCCGCAGGCAGACCGATGCAGGCGCCCTGCGCGTAATCGATGCCCAGGGCTTTCACCTCTGTCAGCAACGCCGGGCTGTGCACAAACTCGGCAACGGTCTGCATGTTCAGGCCCCGGGCAAAATCGACAATGCCGCGGGTGACGGTCAAGGCGTGCTGATCGGTATCCAGCAGCCGGATCAGGCTGCCATCGATCTTGATCATGTCCACATCGAGCCGGAGCAGGTGTTCGAAGTTGGAGTAGCCGGTGCCGAAGTCGTCGATGGCGATGTGGCAACCCAGCGCCCTGACCCGATCGATGAAGATTTTTACCGCCGCATAGTTTTCGATGCCTTCGGATTCGAGAATTTCAAAGATCGCCCGCTTTGCCAGGCTGCCCTGGCTCAGGCTGTTGACGATAAAGGTCGTCAGCTCGGGATCAAGCAGATCTTCCAGGGAGAGGTTGAGGGAAAACTCGTAATCGTTCTCGGCAAAGCGACTGAAGCACTGCTGCACCATGGTCCGGGTGATCTGACGATACAGGCGGATCTTTTTCGCCACATCGAGAAACTGCCCGGGGCTGACCGGTTGGCCCGCTTCGTCGATCATGCGTACCAGGCATTCGAACTTGCGGATCCGGCCGCTGCGGGTATCCATGATCGGCTGGAAGAATGGCACGATCCGCCCTTCCTCCAAAGCCCGCTTCAGGCGATTGGCCCACAGCAGGTTCTGCTCGTAGGATTCGCGCACCCGTTGCGCCGGGTCGAATATCAGATGGCTCGATTTGTTCTGCCTGGCGAGCTTCATGGCGATACTGGCGGAGGTCAACAACTGTCCGTCACCCGATAACGCACTGTCCTGCGCCTGGGTCGCGGCCACCCCCAGGGTGACATGCAGCGGAATGGCCTGGCCCTGCCATTGGAGGCCCAGCTTGCCGACATGGGCCAGCAGCTCATCGATGTATTGCCGCAGGGTTTCCGGGGGCCGGTCGCCGGGCAGCCAGATCGCCATTTCATCGGCCGGCATGCGGTAAAGGCGGCTGCCGGCCCAGGCGGGCTGTTGGGCGAGAAACTGGCCCAGGGATCTGGCCATGGCGGTAATGACATGGTCGCCGCACTGGTGCCCGTAAAAATCGTTGATTTCCTTGAAGGCGTCGATGTTCAACAAGATCAGCGTTGCCGGCTGGGACGGCTTCAGGTCTGCCAGCAGTTTTTCCCGGTTAGGCAATTGGGTCAGCGCGTCGGTGAACAGGGTGTGCAACTGCTTGAGGATGCCGGCCACCAGATACAGCATCAAGCCGGACAGCAGGAGCACCAGACTGCCGACCAGAAACGTGATGCGCAGATTGCTTTCGCGCATGGGCACCAGGATCGCATCGATCTCGGCGCGTGGCACGCCCACGCCAAATACCATGCCGGCCTGGGTACGACTGAAGAACAGCGCGTAGTCCTGGTCCCTGACGCTCAAGCTCATGGTTTGCATGGGCGACACCAGCTGACGGCCGGCGATGATTGCCGATTGCGGCTGCGGCCGGATGATCTTTTGCTGAAGCTGGCTTTGCGCAATGGCATCCATCAATTCCTGGGCCAGCAGCACGTCATCGGCGGCGGCGAGGCTGGAGAGATTGCGGTTTTCGCTGTCCAGCAGAAACGAGAAGGTCCCGGGCGTCACCTTGACATGGCTGACCAGCTGGATGATTTCGTCGACGCGCCAGTCGGTGGAGGCCAGGCCGACGATGCGTTCATTGGCGTCGCGCATCAACGTTGTCAGGCTGATGACGACAGCGTTGATGCGATCCTTGTAATAGGCCGGCGTCCAGTAAAAACGCGGCAGCGCAGCGGCTTTCCTGCTGTTGCCGTCCGGCGGCAGAACGCGCGTGTACCAGTCCTGGGTGTGATAATTACTCTCGTCGCGCTGGATGACCATCTGCGCCCCGCGCCGATAGCCGTACGCCGAATAGTTGTGCGGCGCGAAGGTATTGGGCGCATACCAGATGCCGCCGCCATACGCGTCCGGAAAGTCGGCCAGGGTGCGCTGCAGCGCCTGCTCAAGTTCGCGGCGATTGTCGCCGCCCGTGATTTTATTCATCCGCAGGAACTGTTCGCCGAGGCGTGCCAGGCCAGCGGCATTTTGCTCCATCAACAAGTGATGGGCGTTGATGCGATCCAGGTTGGCATAGAAGGTGTCGGTAATCTGGCGCTGGCGCAGTTCTTTCAAGGCTTGCTGCGAGACATCCAGGTTGAGCGTGGACATCAGCACCATGCCCAGGACGAACAGGCCGACCAGCGAGCCCAGGATCAGCATGATGGAATGCTTGACCCGGGTCATGCCGAAAAATATCAGCGCCATTGGCCTTTCAATCCGGCCTGGATGCGCGCTTGCGCCGCATCCAGTTGCGCACTGGTGAGCAAGGCCGCCTGCCGGTTGACTTCGGGCTTTGCCCGGCTTTCGCCATTGAGCAGCGCCAGGCTGTACCAGAAATAGGCTTCCTTGTTGTCTGCCGCGCCATTGCGGATCTTTGCATAGTGGTCCCCCAGCCGGAATTGCGCCTTGGCGGAGCCCTTGCGGGCGGCTTGCACCAGCCACGCCAGCGCCTTGTCCGGTTGATTCTCCGTTTCGAACAGGGCAGCCAGGGCGAGGTGTGCGGGAATATGTCCCTGATTGGCGGCCTGGGTCAGATACTGCACAGCCCGGGCCGAACTGGCCTCGGCGCCCATGCCCTGCTGATAGGCGATTCCCAGCTCATACAGGGCTTCAGGCAGTCCGCTGTCTGCCGCCTGTTGCATCAACTTCAGGGCCTGGACAGGGTCCTTCTTGACGCCCTGGCCATCCTTGTACAGATTGCCCAGCAACAGTTGGCCGGGAGGGAACTGCTGGGCGGCGGAACGCGTCGCCCATGACGCGGCAGCCTCCTGGTCACGGTTGATCAAGGCCAGACTGGCCATATGGTGCTGCGCCCGGGCATCACCCTGTTGCGCCGGTTCGCGGCAGGCCTCCAGCGCCTGCCGATAATTCTTGATGGTGAACAGCAGGTAGCAATTATTGACTTCCTTGCGGCCGAGCGATTCCGCCATGGCGGCCGGCCTGGGGGCTTCAACATTGGCCGGGGTACGGCTGGCCGTACCGGCAACGCGACCGGCAAAGGCCTTGACCTCGCCCGGGCAGGAGTACAGATAACCGCGCTGCATCTTCTGCAGATTCTGCTGATTCGCCGCCTCGCCGGCATAGCGTTTGGCAATCGCCTGGCAGCGGCTGTCGCGCTCGCTGGCAAGCTTGGCCAGATAGTCGACCCGTGCTTCATCGCCCGAGTGTTCTTCCAGGTAGCGGGTCAGCGGATCGATCAATGGCTGTCCCATCAGGGCGTCCACCTCTGCCTGGAAGCGTTGCTGGTCCTGGCGGCCCTGAGCGGTGAAAATCTCGCCGAACTTGCCCAGAAAACCGCCGGATGCGGACTCCGCCTGCTCCTTTTCCGGCTGGCTGCTGCAACCGCCCAGCCCCATGGCTGAAAGCAAGACCAACGCGGCGGTCAGGGCGCGCATGAAACTTTTTGTCACGTCAGCGCCTGCGCCATGTCATGCGCCAGCGCGTCGACGGCATCTTCCCGCGTGGCCCAGGAGCACATGAAGCGGGCGCCGCCGCCGATGAATGTGTAGAACACCCAGCCGGCGGCGCGCAGTTTGGTGATTGCCGCATCGGGCAGGTTGACGAAGACGCCGTTGGCTTCGGTGGGCAGCAGCATCTCGGCGCCCGGAATCGCGGCGAGGTGGTCGGCCAACCGGCGCGCCATGGCATTGGCATGGCGGGCGTGGGAGAGCCAGGTATCGTCCTCCAGCAGCGCCAGCCAGGGCGCGGAGAGGAAACGCATTTTCGAGGCAAGTTGCCCGGCCTGCTTGCAGCGGTAGGCGAACTCCTCGCCCAGCGCCCGGTTGAAGAAGACGATGGCTTCGCCGAGCGGCAGGCCAAGTTTGGTGCCGCCGAAACACAACACATCGATGCCGGCGCGCCAGGTGATGTCGGCAGGCGAGCAACCCAGCGAAGCGATGGCATTGGCGAAACGGGCGCCATCCATGTGTGTTTTCAGCCCGTACTCACGCGCCAGCCGGCTCAGCCCCGCCACTTCGCCGATCTGATAAAGGGTGCCGAGTTCGGTGCTTTGCGTCAGCGAGATGGCGCGCGGGCGCGGATAGTGGATATCGCTGCGCCGGGTGATGACCTCGCGCACGCCCTGGGCGGTCAGCTTGCCGTGCCGGTGCGGCGCGAGCAGCAATTTCGAGCCGTTGGAGAAGAATTCCGGCGCACCGCACTCATCGGTGGCGATATGGGCCGTGTCGGTGCAGATGACGCCCTGATAGGACTGGCACAGCGCCGCCAGAGCCAGCGAATTGGCGGCCGTGCCGTTGAAGACGAAAAACACTTCGCAGTCGGTCTCGAACACCGCGCGCAGGCGGTCGCACACGGCGAGTGTGTGGTCGTCGTTGCCATAGGAGGGCTCGAAGCCCCGGTTGGCGGCATTGAACGCGGCCAGGGCTTCCGGACAGATGCCAGCGGTGTTGTCGCTGGAAAACTGCAGTTTGAATCCGTCATCGCAAGACATGTTCAAAACCCCTGAAAATGATTTCCGGCTATTGACCGGCAGCGGGAGCGCCCAGAAAGCGGGCGTTCTCGAAGATCGAGGTAAACACGACTTGCCGCACCTCGGGATGATCCGGCACCAGATACAGGGCGGGGGTCAGTAATTCCTCAAAAATGCCTCGCAGGCTGCGCGCGCCGACTTTGTATTCCATCGCCAGGTCGGCAATTTGTTCAAACACCAATGGCGCGATCTTCAGTTCGACGCCCTCGTTCCGGAGGATTTCCCGGAACTGGTTGAAGATCGAGTTGCGCGGTTCGATCATGATCCTGATCAACGTTGCGCGCGACAGCGACTCGAGGCGGGCAACGATCGGCAGCCGGCCGGCGAATTCCGGAATCAGGCCGTATTCGAACAGGTCGGTCGGTTTGACACGCGCATTGAGGCGGTCGAGCACCTTCTGGTTGTCATCATCGGCGGTGGAAATGAAGCCGAAGCTGTGCGACTTGGCGAGAATCTCGCTGAGTCCGACGAAGGCACCGCCGCAGATGAACAGGATGTGCGTGGTGTCGATATGGCGGGCGCTTTTCAACTTGACCGGCGCGCTCTCCATGATCTTCAGCAGCGCATGCTGCACGCTTTCGCCGGCGGCGCTCTTCGACTGACCGCTGATGGCCTTCAACTTGTCGATCTCGTCGATGAAGACGATGCCGCGCTGGGCGCGCTAGATATCGCCGGCGGCCTTGTCGATCAACCGCTGCAGGATCGCCTCGATTTCCTCATTGACGTATTCGCTCTGGGCCAGCGAGGTGGCGTTGGCCGTGACGAAAGGCACCCCCAGCGCCTTTGACAGGGTTTCGCACAGCAGCGTCTTGCCGGTGCCGGTCGGGCCGATCAGGAGGATGTTGCTCTTGACGATCTCGCTGTCCGCTGCCTTGGCAAACGCAATTTTCTTGAAGTGCGCATAGACGGCAACGGCCAGTTGCTTCTTGGCGTCTTCCTGGCCAACGACATGCTGGTCGAGAAACTTGACGATCTGGCTTGGGGTCAGCGGGGTCATGGGTGGGTGGGTCAGGGCGGGCGCAAACGCTAGAATAGCAGCATGCAAGAGAACCCACCGAGCCTGCTCGTAGTCACCAACCTGCCCGATGAAGCCAGCGCCCACGCACTGGCCACCGCGCTGATCGGGGCACGGCTGGCGGCCTGCGTGAATATCCTCGCGCCCTGCCGCTCGGTCTACCGCTGGCAGGGGCGGATCGAGGACGCCACGGAGGTGCCGCTGCTGATCAAGACCACGGCAGAACGCTACCCGGCGCTGGAAGCGGCGCTCCGCCGGCTACACCCCTACGAACTTCCCGAGATTATTGCTGTCCCAATCGATCGCGGCCTGCCGGATTACCTGGCCTGGGTCGGTTTGGAAACCCGCGCAGAGACAACCCCCACAGCACAACAATAAACCGATACCACCATGACCCTACGCCTCTTCGTAATGCTCTGGCTCGCCCTGGCCAGCTTCACCGCCAACGCGTTGTTCAACAGCGGTCCCATCGATCCGGAACAGGCCTACCGCTTCTCCGCCCGGGCGCTCGATGCGCAAACCGTCGAGGCGCGCTGGGACGTCCAGCCGAAATATTATCTTTACCGCCACAAGATCAGCTTCGCCGCCGACCCGGCGACGGTCAAGCTGGGCGAACCCGCGATCCCGCGCGGCGAAGAAAAGGACGACGAATTTTTCGGCCGCATCGAGGCGCTGCGCGGCGCGGTGGTCGTGCGCATACCCGTCACCACCGCCGGCGCTGGCACGTTTGTGCTGAAAGCCAGCTCGCAGGGCTGCTGGGACGGCGGCGTCTGCTATCCGCCGATCACGCAGGAAGCGACCATCACGCTGGCGGCCAGCACCGACGCCGTCCC
>JAUXNZ010000035.1 GCA_030682595.1 Rhodocyclaceae bacterium
AAGCCACGCTTGACAGCAGCGTCAGCGACGGCCGTTATCGGGTGCGCATCGACCTGCCGACGCGCCGCAAACTTCACCATGAATGACAAGAAACACGCCGGGCCGCCCCAAGAGTTTCTTGGCCCCCTGGGGGGAGAGCGCCGCGCAGCGGCGATTTCGGGGGGAGATCTATTGCCACGCATCCTGATTGTCGATGACGAAGCGCCGGCACGGACGCGGCTGCGCACTCTGCTCGCCGACATCGCCGGCGACTTTCCCCACCAGATCATTGGCGAGGCGGGCGATGGTCTTGCCGCCCTTGAATTGCTGGCCGGGTTGCCCGCCGACATCGCCCTGATCGACATTCGCATGCCGCGCATGGACGGCATCGAACTGGCCCAGCAACTGGCCGGACTGCCGCAGCCGCCGGCGCTGGTTTTTGTGACCGCTTACGACGAATTCGCGCTCAAGGCCTTCGAACTGGCCGCCGCCGATTACCTGTTGAAACCGATTCGCGCCGCCCGCCTGCTGGAGGCGCTGAAAAAGGCGCGCCGCCTGGCGCCCGCCGACACCCTGTTGCAGGCGCTGGCGCCGGCCGGCCGCACCCGCTTGCGCGTCGTGGAGCGCGGCACCGTGCTGTTGGTGCCGGTTGCCGACGTGCTGTATCTGCGCGCCGAGCAGAAATATGTCACCGCGCGCACTGCGGAGCGTGAACACCTGCTCGAAGAATCGCTGGCCCACCTCGAAACCGAATTCGCGCCGCGTTTCGTGCGCATCCACCGCAACTGTCTGGTGGCGATTGACGCCGTGATAGGCGTGGTGCGGATCAGCGAAAAAGCCGGCGACACCGATCCGCATTGGGCCTTGCGCCTGCGCGATGTGCCTGAACACCTGTCGGTCAGCCGGCGCCAGTGGCCTGAAGTGAAGGCGCAACTGGGGTTCTGAAAAAGTCGGCGCTGGCGGGACGGCGCAAATAATAAGAAATTGCTTATCTTGCCCCGCTCGTGGCAAAGTTACGTTCCCGGCAAGGTTATTGCGTGCCGACCGCCATTCCCCAACTTCCCTTGTACGCCATGATTAAAAGCATCCTTGTCGCTAACCGCAGCGACCAGCCGCCGAACGGCGGCGCAGCGGCGCAGCTAAATCGCCAAAGAGCCGTAGGCTCTCATGGCGAGTTCACTCCGGAGGCACACCATGATTAAAAGCATCCTCGTCGCCAACCGGAGTGAAATCGCCATCCGTGTGCTGCGCGCCGCCAGCGAAATGGGCATTCGCACCATCGCCATCTATTCCAACGAAGACCGTTTCGCCCTGCACCGTTTCAAGGCCGACGAGTCGTATCTGGTCGGTGCCGGCAAGAAACCGATTGACGCCTATCTCGATATTGCCGACATCATCCGCATCGCCAAGGAGGCGCAGGTCGATGCGATCCATCCGGGCTATGGTTTCCTTTCCGAGAATCCCGACTTCGCCGAGGCCTGCGCCGTCGCGGGCATTGTCTTCATCGGCCCGCGGCCGGAGGTGATGCGCCTCCTGGGCAACAAGGTGTCGGCGCGCGCACTGGCCGAGCAGGCCGGCGTGCCGGTGATGCCAGCCACGGGCGCACTGCCGACGGAGCTTGCCGCAGCGAAAAAACAGGCCGCTGCCGTTGGCTACCCGCTGATGCTGAAAGCCAGTTGGGGCGGCGGCGGGCGCGGCATGCGCGTGATCGAAACCGCGGCCGACCTCGGGCCGGCCATGGAAATCGCCCGGCGCGAAGCGCTCGCCGCCTTCGGCAACGACGAGATCTACCTCGAAAAACTGGTGCGGCGCGCCCGCCATGTCGAGGTGCAGGTGATGGGCGACACGCACGGCAACCGCGTGCACCTGTTCGAGCGCGACTGCTCGGTGCAGCGGCGCAACCAGAAAGTTGTCGAGCGCGCGCCGGCCGCCTATCTCACCGAGCAGCGGCGTGCCGAACTGTGCGACGCCGCGCTGCGGCTCGCCAAGGCCGCCAACTACACGCACGCCGGCACCGTCGAGTTCCTCATGGATGCCGACACCGATCAGTTCTATTTCATCGAGGTCAATCCGCGCATCCAGGTCGAGCACACGGTCACCGAACTGGTCACCGGCGTCGATATCGTCAAGGCGCAGATCCGCATTTCCGAGGGCGCGACCATCGGCGCGGAGGATTCCTATGTGCCCAGGCAGGAGGAGGTGCGCCTCAATGGCTACGCCTTGCAATGCCGCATCACCACCGAAGATCCGGAGAACGGCTTCACGCCCGACTACGGCCGCCTCAACGTCTATCGCAGCCCGGCCGGTTTCGGCATCCGGCTCGATGGCGGCACCGCCTATGCCGGCGCGGTGATCACGCCGTACTACGATTCGCTGCTGGTCAAGGTGACGTCCTGGGGCCACAGTCCCGACGAGGCGGCGCGCCGCATGGACCGGGCGCTGCGCGAGTTCCGCGTGCGCGGCCTGTCGTCGAACCTGTTGTTCCTCGAAAACGTCATCGCCCATCCGCTGTTCCGTTCGGGCGCATGCACCACGCGCTTCATCGACGAGACGCCGGAGCTGTTCAAGTACCAGAAGCGGCGCGACCGCGCTACCCGCATGCTCAAGTTCATCGGCGATGTCATGGTCAATGGCAACCCGGAGATGAAGGGCCGGGCGCTGCCGCCGCTGCCACTCGCCAGGCCGCAGAAGCCTTCCGTCGCCATGTGCGACCTGACCGTCGCGCCACCGCCCGGCACGCGCGACCGGCTCAAGCAGCTTGGGGCTGACAAGTTTTCCGCCTGGATGAAGAACGAGAAGCGCGTCCTGCTCACCGACACGACGATGCGCGACGCGCACCAAAGCCTGTTCGCCACGCGCATGCGCAGTTACGACATGACCGAGATCGCGCCGCACTATGCGCGCATGCTGCCCGACCTGTTCTCGCTGGAATGCTGGGGCGGCGCCACCTTCGACGTCGCCATGCGCTTCCTCAAGGAAGACCCGTGGGAGCGTCTCGCGCAGTTGCGCGCCGCCGTGCCGAACATCCTCTTCCAGATGCTGCTGCGCGGCTCGAATGCTGTCGGCTACACCAGCTATTCAGACAATGTGGTGCGCTACTTCGTAGAGCAGGCGGCCAAGGAAGGCATCGACGTGTTCCGTGTGTTCGACTCGCTCAACTGGGTGGACAACATGCGCGTGTCGATGGACGCAGTGATCGAATCCGGTGCGCTGTGCGAGGCGACGATCTGCTACACCGGCGACATCTTCGACACGACGCGGCCGAAGTACAACCTCAAGTACTACGTCGATCTGGCGAAGCAGTTGGAAAAGGCCGGCGCCCATATCATCGCCATCAAGGACATGGCCGGCATCTGCAAACCGCGCGCCGCCCGCGAACTGGTGCACACGCTGAAACAGGAAATCGGTCTGCCGCTGCACTTCCATACCCACGACACCAGCGGCATCGCCGCCGCCTCGGTGCTGGCCGCCGTCGAGGCCGGCTGCGACGCTGTCGATGGCGCGCTCGACGCGATGAGCGGGCTGACCTCGCAACCCAACCTCGGCTCGATCGCTGCTGCGCTATCCGGTACCGAGCGCGACCCTGACATCAACCTGAACGCCATGCAGGCGCTGTCGCAATACTGGGAAGGCGTGCGCCGGCAGTACGTACCCTTCGAAGCCGACATCCGCTCGGGCACCGCCGATGTCTATCGTCACGAAATGCCCGGTGGCCAATACACCAACCTGCGCGAACAGGCGCGCGCCATGGGCCTTGCGCACCGCTGGCACGACGTGTCGCAAACCTATGCTGATGTCAATCTGCTGTTCGGCGACATCGTCAAGGTAACGCCGACCTCGAAAGTGGTCGGCGACATGGCGCTGTTCATGGTGGCCAACGGCCTGACGCCCGCCGAAGTGCGCGATCCGGCACGCGAGATCGACTTTCCCGATTCGGTCATTTCGCTGATGAAGGGTGAACTGGGCTTCCCGCCCGATGGTTTCCCCGTCGCGTTGCAGAATAAAGTGCTGAAGGGCGAAGCGCCGCTGCCCGGCCGGGCCGGCGACTCGCTGCCACCGGTCGATCTGGAAGCGAAGCGCAGCGAAGCCGAGTCCGCCGTCGGCCGCAAGGTCAGCGACACCGACCTCGCTTCCTATCTGATGTACCCGAAGATTTTCAAGGATTACGCCGCCCACCGCAGCCACTATGGCGACATGTCGGCGTTGCCGACCTCGACCTTCTTCTACGGTTTGCAGACCGGCGACGAAATCAGCGTCGATCTCGAGCGCGGCAAGAGCCTGATCATTTCGCAGCAGGGCACGGCGGGGCCGGACGACGAAGGCCAGGTCAAGGTGTTCTTCGTCCTCAACGGTCAGTCACGGCTGATCCGCGTGCCCAAGGCCGGACTGGTTGCCGCCAAGACCAAGCCCAAGGCAGAGGAAGGCAACCCGAAACATCTTGGCGCGCCGATGCCCGGCACCGTCGTCACGGTAGCCGCGCACGTCGGCCAAAAGGTGGCCAAGGGCGACCCACTGGTGTCCATCGAAGCGATGAAAATGGAAACCATGCTCACGG
>JAUXNZ010000088.1 GCA_030682595.1 Rhodocyclaceae bacterium
GTACCCGACGACCAGTTGCCGGTGAAGTTGCCCGAAGACTGCGTGCCTGACGGTTCCGGCAACCCGCTGGCGAAACGCGCCGACTTCGTCGATTGCAGCTGTCCAAAATGCGGCAGGCCGGCCAAGCGCGAAACCGACACGATGGACACCTTCGTCGATTCGTCCTGGTACTACGCGCGCTTCTGCGTCGATGCCGCGACGCGTGCGGCGAATTCGGCCATGGTCGATGCCGGCACCAACTACTGGATGCCGGCGGGCCAGTACATCGGCGGCATCGAACATGCCATCCTGCACCTGCTCTACTCGCGCTTCTGGACCAAGGTGATGCGCGACCTGGGGCTGGTCGCCTACGACGAGCCCTTCGCCAACCTGCTGACGCAGGGCATGGTGCTCAACCACATTTTCTCGCGCCGCTCCGACAAGGGCGGCATCGAGTATTTCGCGCCGGAAGAGGTCGATCTCAAGCGCGACGAGGGCGGCCATGTCGTTGGCGCGACCTCGAAGGCCGACGGCCAGCCGGTCGACTACGGCGGCGTCGGCACGATGTCGAAATCCAAGCGCAACGGCGTCGATCCGCAATCCCTGATCGACGAGTTCGGTGCCGACACGGCGCGCTTTTTCATGATGTTTGCCTCGCCGCCGGAACAGACACTGGAATGGTCGGACTCCGGCGTCGAGGGTGCCTATCGTTTCCTCAAGCGCGTCTGGGCGTTCGGTCACGCCCTGAAATCGCAAGCTGCCGCCAAAGAAGCCGGGGCGCTGCGCCGCGAGATTCACCTGTTGCTGAAGCAGGCCAATTACGACCTGGGCAAGCTGCAGTTCAACACCGTCGCCTCGGCCTGCATGAAGATGCTCAACGCGCTGGAGAAGGCGCCGGCCGACCCGCATGCGCTCGAAGCCTTCTCGATTCTTCTGCGCGTGCTTTCGCCCATCGCGCCGCACCTCACGCATGCGCTGTGGATCGAACTCGGCTACGGGCCGGACATCCTCGCCGCCGCCTGGCCCGAGCCGCTCGACGCCGCGCTGGTGCAGGACGAAGAAGAACTCGTGCTGCAGGTGAATGGCAAGCTGCGCGGCGCCATCCGGGTAAAAGTCGGCGCTGACACTCCCGAGAGACGCGCGGCGATCGAAGCCGTTGCGCTCGCTACCGAAGCCGCACAGAAGTTCATGGAAGGCAAGCCGCCGAAGAAGGTCATCGTCGTGCCCGGCCGCCTGGTTAACATTGTCGTATGAGCAAAGGACAATCCGTGCGGACCCTGTTCATTTCCCTGCTGGTACTCTTTCTTGCGGCCTGCGGCTTCCAGTTGCGCGGCAGCTACAGCCTGCCCTGGGAAACGCTCTATCTCGGCATGCCCGAAAACAGCGAGATGTACGCGCAGATCAGGCGCAGCGTCGAGGCCGCGACGCAAACCCGCATCATCACCGACCCGAAGGCGGCACAGGCGTCCCTGGTCATCCTGCGCAACGATCAGGCGAAGAACATCCTGTCGCTTTCCGCCACCGGCCTGGTGCGTGAATTCCAGTTGACGCGCAGCTTCGTCTATCGCATCCAGGATGCCAATGGCAAGGAACTGGCGCCCGCCAGCCAGATCATCCTGCAACGTGAAATGAACTTCGACGACCGGCGTATTTTCGCTTCGGAAGCGGAAGAGGCCATCCTCTGGCGCGACATGCAGTCCGACCTGGTGCAACAACTGTTGCGCCGACTTTCAGCCGCCAGTCGCACTGCAAAGTTATAACCGCGCCGTGCAACTGCGCCCGGAACAACTCTCCGCCCACCTCGAAAAACCGCTCGCGCCGTTGTATGTGCTGCACGGCGACGATCCGCTCCTGACCATCGAAGCCGGCGATTTGTTGCGCGCCGCCGCGCGCCGTCAGGGCTTTGACGAACGCAGCGTGCTGGTCGTCACGCCGACCTTTCGCTGGGACGAGCTGTTTCACGCCGCCGGCAATCTCTCGCTGTTTGGCGGCCGCACGCTGATCGACCTGCGCATGCCGACCGGCAAGCCCGGCCGCGATGGCGGCGAAGCCTTGCAGCGCTACTGCAAAGCACCGCCGGCCGACACGCTGACCCTGATCACCCTGCCCGAGATGGACTGGCGGGCGAAGAAGGCCGCCTGGTTTGCGGCGCTCGTCAATGCCGGCATCGCCATCGAGTGCCTGGCGCCCGCCCTGCCGCAACTACCGCAGTGGATCGCGAATCGGCTCAAAACCCAGCAGCAGTCGGCCCCGCCGCCCGCCCTCGAATTCATCGCGCTGCACGTCGAGGGCAACCTGCTCGCCGCGCATCAGGAAATCCAGAAACTCGGCCTGCTGTATCCCGCGGGTGCGCTGACGCTCCAGCAGGTGTCCATGGCCGTGCTGAACGTCGCCCGCTACGACATCGACGACCTGCGCAGCGCCTTGCAGGCGAAGGACACCGCGCGCGCCGCGCGCACCCTTGAAGGACTGAAGGCCGAGGACGCTCCCCTGCCGCTGGTGTTGTGGGCGCTGACCATGGAGGCGCGCACCCGCGCGCTGCGTCCGGCGCTCTTGCAAGCGGCGCGGATTGATCGCATCATCAAGGGCCTCGCCAGCGGCGACCGCTGGGACGAATGCCTGCAACTTGCGTTGCGTTTAACCAGGACCGCATGATGGACATTCAGCAATACATGGAAACACTAGGCCGGGCGGCGCGTGCTGCCGCGCGGCAAATGGCCCGGGCGTCGACCGCCGCCAAGAACGCCGCCTTGCTGGCAATGGCTGCGGAGATTCGTGCGCGCCAGGCCGAACTGCTCGCCGCGAATGCCGCGGATGTCGCCGCGGCGCGCGCCAATGGTCTGGAACCGGCCATGCTCGACCGCCTGACGCTCACCACCAAGGGTATTGAAGCGATGGCGCAGGGTCTCGAACAGGTGGCCACTTTGCCCGACCCGATCGGCGAGATCAGTGACATGAAATTCCGCCCCAGCGGCATCCAGGTCGGCAAGATGCGCGTGCCGCTCGGCGTGGTCGGCATCATTTACGAGGCGCGGCCCAACGTCACGGCGGATGCCGCCGCGCTGTGCCTCAAATCGGGCAATGCCGCGATCCTGCGCGGCGGCAAGGAGGCGCTGCGCTGCAACCAGGCGATTGCCGCCTGCGTGCGCGCGGGTCTCGCCGCCGCCGGGCTGCCGGAAACTGCCGTGCAGGTGATCGAGACCACCGACCGCGCGGCCGTCGGCTACCTCGTCGCCATGCCCGAATATGTCGATGTGATCGTGCCGCGCGGCGGCAAGGGGCTGATCGAGCGCATCGCGAAAGAAGCCCGCGTGCCGGTGATCAAGCATCTCGACGGCAATTGTCACTTCTATATCGACGCCAGCGCCGATCCCGCCAAGGCGCTGAGCATCCTCGAGAACGCCAAGACGCAACGGCTCGGCACCTGCAACACCGCCGAATCGCTGCTGATCGCCCGGCCGGTCGCCGTCGCGCTGGCGCCGACTTTGTGCGCCATGCTGACGGCAAAGGGTGTCGAGATTCGCGGCTGTGCCGAGACGCAAGCGCTGGTGCCGCAAGCCAGGGCGGCAACCGAGGAAGACTATTACACCGAATACCTCGCCGCCATCATCTCCTGCAAGATCGTGGCCGATGTCGATGAGGCGATCGCGCACATCAACAAATATTCCTCGGCGCACACCGAGACCATCGTCACCACAGACTACACGCGCGCCCTGCGCTTCCTGCGCGAGGTCGACTCCAGTTCGGTGATGGTGAATGCCTCGACGCGTTTTGCCGACGGCTTCGAATACGGCCTCGGCGCCGAAATCGGGATTTCCACCGACAAGTTCCACGCCCGCGGTCCGGTCGGCCTCGAAGGGTTGACCTCGCAGAAGTGGGTCGTGCTCGGCGACGGCGAGGTCAGGGGCTAGGGCCTGTCGGGCGTCTCCTTTCGGCTGCCCAGGTCGAAACCTGCCCGGATTCCTCTTTCATTCGCACCGCGTAGGCCTCGACCTGGCGGGCAAAGGCCTCTTCGCGCGCCTTCCGCCGATCGGCACGCAAGCGCAGCAGCAGGCCAAGCAGGATCGCCAGCATGGACAGTGTGGT